>JBAXFZ010000108.1:0-10821 GCA_037139685.1 Bacteroidota bacterium | reverse complement strand
CCTGTTCGAGGTAATGAATGTAATCGCATAAATTGGTAAGGGTTTCAATAATATGCGATGTGATCAGGATGGTTTTACCGCGTTCCTTTAATTTTATTAAAATCCGACGGATGATCCTGCAGGTTTCGATGTCGAGGCCGTTGAAGGGTTCATCGAGGATCATAACAGGCTTGTCCTGCCTGATAACGCCAAAGAATGCCAGTTTCTTTTTCATCCCGGTTGAATAATGATCAATCACTGCATCAAGGGGGAGGAGAAACAGCCTGTTCCAGGATTCAATGTCAAAGTCACAGTTGGTGAATAATTCCAGGTATTCCCGGCCGGTAATGTTTGAATAGAAAAAATTTTCCGTGACAAGAAATGACATCTCCCTTTTGTTGATTTTTCTGTCGTGGTACAATACCTGTCCCGAATCGACCGCCTTTAAACCATAAATTGCGTTGAGCAGTGTTGTTTTGCCCGAACCATTCAGGCCGACTATCCCGTGAATGGTGTCGAAGGGAAAGATAATATCGAGGTTGTCAATAACCCTTTGATCTTTGTCGTATGAAACTACCAGTTTTTCAATTGTAATCATCCAGGTAAAAATTTAGATTTTGCCGTGATTTAAAATAGAACCTGACAGATAAAATCCATATCAGCGGAATGAAAACCGGTATGATCATGCCGATGGCCCCGACCAGGCCAAATACCTGCGCCCCGCCCGATTTCAGGTTTGGCTGATAAAAGGTATATTTTGTCAGGACGATGAAAACATGGGAAGATACCATCACAACATATTCAATTACTGCAATATACCAAAAGTCAGGGTGAAAAATAACAAAGGCGGCGATTAAGGGGAATGTCAGTGCAGTAAACAGGAACAACTGCATTTTTATCTTTTCCAGGATGAACCGGCCGGCACTCATTTCAGATGCCAGAAGCATCCCGACCGATTCCCCCTTTTCATAAAAACCCAATGGCAGGATCCCAAGGATATAGAGGGCAACAGGTACCCCGCCGATAAAAAAGGAGCTTACCAATCCCGCAATCCATACTGGAATCATTAGTAAAAGAGAAGTCCTTACCCCGCTTTTCCATTCAAAACAGGGCCAGGGGATCAGCCGCTGGAAAACAGAGTTAAAGCTTTTCAGCCCCGGGCGGTAATCAATGCCGGTGATCATAAGAACCAGCGGGACAGCCGTTAGAGCCTCAATCCACTTGTCATGGTAAACCAGGCAGCCATACAACGGCAATAGCAAAAACAGGTATTCGATTAAAAAGATCAGCCGGTAATGGAGGAAGTTGATCTTCAGGAATGTTTTATCCCTGCGGTTAACCTGGATGGCCGTGATGATTGCCAGGCAGACTCCCGTTGAGTATAGGCTTTCAGGAAAAGCAACTGTTTCAAGGAACAGCACAAAGCCGGCAAAGGCCGATAGTCCTGCCAGGAAGACAACCCTCATCAGTCCTAAACCCTCCATGATCCGGGTAACCTGCCTGTATCGTATTTTAAGAATTGGGAGGATCATTGAAGGGTTTAATTCGGCGGTAAATATATGCGATATAGTTCATACGACCATCAGTTCCCGGTAAAAGCGGATCATCTGCCTGGCGGTTTTCCTGCAGTCATAATGCTCTGTTGCAAGCAGCCGCGCACTGGAACCGATTTTCCGGCAGAGCGCTTCCGAATCCCGGCATTTTATTATCTGATTGACAAACTCTTCAGGTGTGTCGGCAATCAATATATTTTCCTGGTCCCTGCAGGGTATGCCCGCGGCCCCGGTTGAAGTGGAAATGACGGTTTTTCCCAGCATCATCGCTTCCACAATTTTGGCCCTCAAACCACCCCCTGAAAGCAGCGGCACGATCATGACAGACTTGTCCCGGTGGTAGAGCAGTGCATCGGGTACCTCCCCGTCAACGATCAGGTGCCTGTCCTGGTGGCGGAAAAACCACCCCGGCATCTTTTTCCCGCCAACCCTGAACCGGAACCCGGGATAATCTTCGAGTACACGCGGCATCACCTTTTCTATAAACCATTTGATACCCTGTACATTGGGAAGCCAGTCCATAGAACCCAGGTGGTAAAAAACCGGGAAATGGTCATATTGATTATCAAAGCTGAAAGCGCTGAGGGTGCCGAAATCATATCCTATCGGAACTGTAATACAGGGTGTACTCAGGGCATACCGGCTGAATGTTCCGGCATCGTTCCCGGATATGGCAATGATCCCGTCGACCTTTTCGGAAACCTGGCGCTCAAAATTCTCAAGCCGGCTGACAGCCATCTGCAGGTAAAGTTTTTTCAGGGGGTTGACGGTACGATCGAGGTAACTTCTCCAAACCTGGTTTTCAACATTCTGGGGGCGAAGCACTATTCTTGCCCTGGAATGTTTCCTGATGGTCTCAAGATAGAGGCCCAAATAGAGGTGTTCCAGCTGGACAATATCAAAATCCTCATTTTTTAAAACGGATGTCAGCGCATCCCTGTATTCTGTCGAAAAAAAACGTTCAACGAAATAGGATTGGTTCGAAAACAGGTTGACCATCGCGCCGAAGAGATCAACCCTGGTGTCGGCTGCCGCACATTCAAACCCCGTTTTTTCCCTGAACCCGGACGGGATGCCATTTATATCAACAGGAGATTTCGGGGTGTCGATTGCCAGTACCTTCAGCTCCACCCCCTGGTAAACCAGCCCCAGCGCGGTATAGTAAAGCGAAACGGCTCCGCCGTCGTGCAGCGGGAAGGGGATCTTATGGCAGAGCTGCAATATTTTCATGGTGATCAATAACTGGTTAGTGCCTGATTCCCCGGATCGTTTCTCTCCCGGGAAAGCGGCATTTTATGTCCCTGTTGGCCTTTTCCGGAGGGTTTTCTGAAATAATACCCTGCTGAAAATCACATCGATGATCGCCAGGAAATACAGGATATTCAACCTGACCAGGTTTTTTTTTCTGAAGAAATTAGTTGACTTCATTGGAATTACCGAAACCAGACCGGTCAGGGTCAAGGCAAAAAAGAGGATCTGGTATTTAACCCCCTGCAGGGTCATGGCCCCGGCTTCGATGTAACATGATAAAACAAAAAAAGGGATCAGCAGCCTGAGATATTTATGCCAGAATAACATGACGCGTTGCCTCCCTTTCAGCCCCCTGAGAACAGATTTCTCATTCAAAAGCTGGATAAACCCGGTGAAGTATCTCCTGGCTCTTTTATAATTATAGAGGGTTGTAAAATCCTCATCGATGATTTTACAATCTTCCCTGATTACGATCTCCTTACTCCTCAGGATGCAGAGGCTAAGGTAGAGGTCGTCCAGGATTATATCACCCGGGATGGTGCAGTAACAGTTTTTCTTAATGGCGTATAGCGGGCCGTACACACCTATAAGGCTCCCCGCCCTCGACTCTCTTTGTTTCAGCATGTTTTCATGCCTGCGAAGGATGGAGTATTTTTTCTGTCGGTCAAGATATGAGATGCACCCCGAAACAGCCCCGATGCGGGCATACCGCAGGGGCTCGACAAGCCTTTTCAGGATGCCTTCTGATAACTCCTGCCGCTGGTCACAAAATATCACATGTTCGTATTTTGCATGTGAGATCCCCAGGTTCATAGAATAGGGGATCCCTTCATGCCTGTAGTTATTTATAATCTTAACATGTTCATTCCCGGTGAAAGTATTTAATAATTCAGCACTGCCGTCAAGGCTGCGGTCATCAATGATAAGCAGCTCATAACTTTCAAAATAGGACAATTCAATCATCAGAAAACTGATCTTTTGTTGCAGGTAAGGCCTTCCGTTATAGGTCAGCAGGATCAGGGTGACACAGTTTATCTCCCCGGGTTCCGGTCCCCCCGGCGGACTGCCTGGCGTGATCAGGATCAGCCACAACGGGTAAAGCAGGTACACCAGGATGATAAGGGCTGTGATGCTGAAGATTATAGTCATGCGTGGGTATTTTCCCTTATTTAAATGTTGTTCTTTTTTACAATTCTGAGTTTGTAAACAGATTTTAGCATCAGGTAAACCCTTTCGCCAAATGTTTCAGGGAGCATTTTCTGGATTTTCCTGGATGTCTCCTTGGCCATGTCAAACAGCAGGCTTTTCTTATCCTTGTTGCTGTAGTACCCCTGTTTCTTAACCAGCCTGATGGCCTCAAGCCTGTCTTTGTATGGGAATTCGGGCGTTTCAAAAACAATCCGCGGGTTGATCGAATGAAAATCGTGAATCTTCGTTGTAAAAAGGGTCCCGTGGTTCATCACGTATTCCCATTGGGCCGTTCCCTTAAAGGGCAGAACGGTATAGAAGTTTACATAGTCGCAATCCGAATTCCTGGCATATTCGAGCGATAGTTTAACCGTTTCGAGGGTTTCACTCGGACTTCCTATCACAAACTGGCCCAGCACCTCGATACCGGCATTTTTCATCATTTTTATCCCGGCGGTTATCTTTTCAATGGTCGTTGATTTGCCGATGCGGAGCAGGATATCGTTGCTGGCCGATTCGATGCCTACCGCAACATTGTAGCAACCCGCCTCTTTCATTTTGACGGCCAGCGGTTGGGTCATGATGTCGGCCCTGAGGGAGATTGACCAGAGGATTTTGATTTTTCGTTCGATGAGCAGGTCGCAGAAGCGCTCAACCCTTTTCAGATCAATGTTGAAGCTGTTATCCCCGAAAACGAATATCTTTTTGCCATAGTTCTTCAATAAAAATTCGATCTCACACACCATGTTTTCCGGACTACGGCTCCTGTAGCTCTTGTTCCAGATTGAACTTGAATTGCACCAGGCGCATGCGAAAGGGCAACCCCGGCTGGTGACCATCCGGTGAAGCGGGTATCGCTCCATCGGGAAAATATCATAAGCCGGCAGGGGTATCGTGTTTAAGTCGCCGATGTGGGTACGCGGTGGGTTGGTGACGATATTTCCCTGCCGGTCCCTGTAGATCAGCCCGTTGATCTCATCCAGCGCTCTCTCCCCCTTGAGGTGGCTGATCAGTTCTGAAAAGGTGATCTCGCCCTCTCCGCAAACAGCAAAATCAGCTGGAGTTTTCTCGAAAATCTCCTCCCGGATGGTGGTGACATAGGGTCCGCCCAGGCAAACCGGCACAGTCCCGTTCGATTTCCTGATTCTTGTAAAGATATTCCTGACCTCGGAATATACCGGGGAAAACACAGTGATGCCCACCAGGTCGAATGATGATGCAAAGAATCTTTTTGTCTCAGATGTAGTGGCAACCCGTGTGTCGAGGAGCTGGAATGTTACATCCGCATGTTGTTCCCGGGCATAGGCAGCCAGGTAAGCCAGTCCTAAATGAACGGTTTTGTATCGCCTGTCCCTGTTGGGAAATATCAATCCGATGTTCACCTTTCGTGGTTGTTGTGTTCTTTTTACAAACCCGTTTCTACCAATCTATTTCCTGCCTGTCCCTGAAAAACCTGCCTGTTGGAATTTCCTGCGCTGTCGAGAGCCACACTGCTGTATCTGCTCCTTCGCTCACATGCCGCGGCGCATCTGCTCCTCCCATATCGGTCCTCACCCAGCCCGGGCACATGGCGTTTACCTTTATTTTCTCCCCGAACTCGTTCGAAAACATGATAGTAAGAGCGTTCAGTGATGATTTCGAGAGACTGTATCCCGGGTAGATCCCTGTAAGGCTCTTCAATTCACCCATCCCGCTGCTTATATTGATAATACGCCCCTCGCCGCTCCTGAGCAGCAGCGGGTAAAAAACCTGGATCATCCTCCATGGACCGTAGAAATTTGTCTCCATCACCTGTTTTACCCGGCTTAATGAGGCATTTTTTGCCCCCTGTTGCTTAGAACCTGGTATGTAAGGTTTAATAGTCCGGGCGAATTGCCATACTTGCGGAAAATCGCGCTTTGCCAGGTTTTTAACGAGGCAAAAAAGGGTGCTTTCGTCTTTGTCGCTGCCGGCTCCCATTCCTGCGTTATTGATCAGGACATCCATTTTTCCTGTGCCGGTTTTAACGGTATTGAAGAGGTTTCTTATACTTTCCTCATCCGTCACATCAAGTTGTCCGACAATGACCCTGTCACTAAGATTCTCCGCAGCCTTAAGTCCTTTGGCAAGGTCCCTTGAACCCATGATCACCTGGTGCCCCAAAGCATCAAGCTGCCGGCAGATCTCAAGCCCGATCCCCCTGTTCCCGCCGGTTACCAATATAGTTTTCATCATTAAAAGGATTTAAGGGTTTAGTTATTCATCGAAAACAGATAATTTTTTCATTGTCCCCCACCAAACCCTTGAAAAGAGCAACGGGATGACAATAAACAAGGCCGCCCGGTTTGAAACGGGATATTTCATCAGGGAGGCAAACATATTCCGGCTGAAATGGTGGCAGCATCCATTGCAAAAAGGATAATACCTGTCATGACGCAAATCGTCCCTTATCTGTTCAGTAGCCTGCTGCCACAACGCCTTCAATCCCCGGTTCCTGTTGTCAAAAATGGTGATTGATGCCGGTGACAAGCCGCAGGGCTGGATCTCACCGTTGTAGCCGATATCGATGATGGCATCAACCTCCCGGCAGTAGAATTTACGGAGTACCCCGCTGAAAAACCACTTTCCATCCCGGCCGCCCGATGCGCTTAAATAATGTCCGATCCATGGTAAGATCCTGTAAACATTTGTTTTTATTTTGTGTTTCCGTTCAAAACGCAATATTTTATTGAGTTCGCCCATTAACACATCCAGGCTGCCGGCGCTGACATTAAACGCTGATTTATCGTCTATGGCCGGCCGGCCGGGGTAATTCGAATAGCGGATGACCGGCTGGAACAACACCTGCCTGATCCCCTTCTCCCAGGCGGTATTTACAAATTGTGACAGATCCCGGTAGTTGTGCTTCGAGATGACGGTGAGTACGGTTACAGGGATATGTTGATCACCCAGTTTTTGAATGGATTTTATGGCATTTGGCAATGCCGAAGGGTTCCCCCTGGTAAAGGACTGGACATCTTCAACGAATGAATCAATTGAAATATTTATCTCGCACCCATGCTTTTTCAATATGGTTAGTTCAGGCAGGCTCAGCTGGTGTGCCGTCATTCCGTTCGTTGTAATTGAACAGCGGATATTCTTACTGCCTGCATAATCAACCAGCCCGATCAGACCCTTAAATAAAAACGGTTCCCCTCCGCACAGGGAGATTTTGGGAATCCCGTTCAAAACCATCTGGTCAATAATCCAGGTAAGGTCCGCCACCGACAGGGTGTCCTTCTCCGGCTGCTCAGGACTGTGGCCGATTTCGCAGTATATGCATCGCTGGTTGCAGCGACCGGTGAGGTTAACCGTTACCATTGCAGGTCGCGACCGCGTCAATCCGATGGCCAGGAATTCTGGCAGGTAATTTGACAAAAATTTGGAGGCCATAACGGATATTAACTTTGGTTAATTATTCTTTGACCAGCTTACTTCGCAACCTAAAATAGTTTTTCATTAGTAAAATTAACAATTATTGTACAAGTTACTACAGCCACAATACAATTCAGCAATATTATGAGAAATATTTACGGATTGCGCATGGTGCACGGCGATTGATTTCTGCTTACTTTTGGTAGATATCTAGCAGCATGATTCAACTACGCAACGGCACCTTTATTGACTGGCAAACCCTGGAGTTCCGGCAGGCGGACATCCTGATAAACAGCGGGGTTAACGGCCTCTTAAGTTTAACTGACATCCCTTCATCAGGTTTTCCCGGGGATGCCGGGGAGACCGGAATAAAGGTCGACAAGGTTATCGACTGCACCGGTAAATTCATCACTAAATCATTTGCCAACGGGCACCATCATGTATACTCGGCCCTGGCATGCGGGATGCCGGCCCCGAAAGTGAACCCCACAAATTTCATCGAGATCCTCCGCTATATATGGTGGAACATCGACAAGGCTCTCGACCTTGATATGATCAGGGCTAGTGCACTGGTAACGGCCATGGCCTGTGCAAGGAGCGGGGTCACCTTCGTGGTTGACCACCATGCATCGCCGTTTGCACCCGGGGGCAGTCTCGATGCCATTGCCTCTGCCTTTGATGAGGTTGGGATCGGGCACCTTCTGTGCTATGAAATTTCTGACCGCGACGGAACGGAAATAGCCGGAAAGGGACTTGCTGAAACTACCCATTATCTTTCAGAACACCAGGGGCTGGTTGGATTGCATGCATCGTTCACTGTTGGCGAAAACACGCTGAAACAGGCGGTTAAACTCGCATCCGGGACAAATTCAGGGATCCATATTCATGTTGCTGAGGACATATCTGACCAGGAGCATTGTATCAACCGCTACGGCCGGAGAGTCGTCGAACGGCTGTCGGATGCCGGGGTCTTGCAGTTCCCGAAGACCATCCTGGCTCACTGCCTGCACCTTGATGACCACGAACGGGGGCTGGTTGAGGGCTCGCCTGCCTGGGTGGTCGAAAACATGGAGAGCAACCTGAATAACTCGGTTGGCTTTTTCAATTCAAAAGGGCTCGGCAGCCGGATCATGTTCGGCACCGACGGGATGCACAGCGACATGCTGCGAAGCGCCCGCGCAGCCTTCTTTGCAGGCCATAACTTCGATGCCATCGATTATGGCGAAACATACCGCCGCTTAAGGAATGTGCACCGGTACCTTGAATCTAACCGGTTTGCAGGCGACGGGGATAACAACCTGGTCGTTTTTGGTTATGACCCGCCAACGCCCTTTAACCGGGATAATTTCCTTGGACATCTCCTCTTTGGCCTTGAATCAGGCCATATAACCCACGTGATCTCGCAGGGCAGGCTGATCCTGGATGAGGGCAGGATCGTGACGGTTGATGAAAAATCAATTCTCAGCGGGGCCCGCGCCCAGGCTGAACGACTCTGGCAACGACTTTGCTAAGGCAGGGATTTTCTATATGAACGGTTATCTGATCTGTAACGGCACCCTTGTCACAGCTGAAAAAAGCTGCAGGGAAGACCTTGTTGTTGAAAACGGCGTCATCACTGCCACAGGTGTGTTCGACCCTGCCCTGTTTCCTGGTCACCAGGTGATCGATGCTGCAGGAAATTACGTTATCCCCGGTGGCTTCGATCCGCATGTCCATTTTGCATTGCCTACCCCGGCAGGAAATTCGTGCGACGACTTCCGGTCGGGCAGCATGGCAGCCTTGTCGGGAGGGACCACCTTCTTCATGGATTTTGTTACCCCCCGCAGGGGACAGTCACTTGCAGATGCGCTTCGCGCCCGGAGAGATGAAGCGAGGCAGGCTGTTGCCGGGTGTGGCCTGCATGTGGGCATAAGCGAATGGAACCCTGCGATCGCCTCCGAAATTGTTCCGTGTATTGAAAAGGAGGACATCCGCTCCTTCAAGGCCTACCTGGCTTACCGTGAGTCGATCGGGATTGGTTATGATGAATTGTCGGGACTGATGCAGGTTGCAGGACAGGCAGGTGCCCTGGTTATGGTGCATTGCGAGGATGGGGAGATGATTGCCCGCCTGCAGGCCCGGTTCCTGCGTGAAGGCAGGACCAAAGCCATGTACCACGCCCTTTCTCATCCCCCTGAGGCTGAAATCAGGGCAATCGGGCGGGTGATTGAACTGGCGGCCAAAACAAACTGCCCGACCTATATTGTACATACCTCCACCGCCCGGGGGGCTGAGGCCATTGCCACTGCAAAGGCTTCGGGTATCAATGTTTTTGGGGAGACCTGCCCCCATTACCTGTTGCTGGATGACGATGTGTACCAGGCCGGGGAGGACAACATGCTGGCGTTGCCCTATGTGGTTTCCCCTCCGCTCCGCACAAAATCCGACCAGCAGGGGTTATGGAAAGGGTTGTCGGATGGCACCTTCGATGTGGTGGCCACCGACCATTGCCCCTTTAACCTTTTCGGACAGAAGGAGCGTGGAATGAATGATTTCACTAAAATCCCCAATGGTGCGGGCAGCGTCGAACACCGTTTGAGTTTACTCTACACGTACGGTGTTCTGACCGGAAAAATAACAATAAACCAATTTGTCAGGCTGGTATCGACCCGTCCTGCGGAAATTTTCGGCTACGGTGACACGAAGGGACAACTGCTCCCGGGTTATGATGCCGATATCGTGATATGGGATCCCGGTTTTAAAACGGTCATATCGGCAAAAACCCACAGGCAGCATTGTGATTCAGATATCTATGAAGGGTTTCCCGTCCATGGCAGGGCCGAAACCGGTATACTGGGCGGTGAGGTGGTTTTCCGGGCCTCAGCAGCGTCATAAAAGGGATCTAAATAACCCTTTTCTGTCACTTGATGCAATTTTTTGCAGCACCCCTGCCGGGTCAGCAAACCGGTTGGTCAGCATCATGGCGGCAATGATGTAAGGTTTGAACCCGGCCTGTTTATACAGGGGAACCCGGTAGCGATCAAACACGGATGCTGCAACCTCTCCTTCCCTGCATGAAACACCGGAGATATCGGCAGGCAGGCAATGCATATACAGGGCTTTCCCCTCCCTCGTAAATTTCATGTTGTCTTCGGTGCACTCCCAGTTTTTATGGCTGGCATTGTTGGCCAGGCACTCCTTCTCGAGCCCTTTAAGCCCGTCGTGGTCATTATTCCTGAGAAGTACGGTGCGGCGCTCCATGACATGGAACGGCGCCCAGCTTTTCGGGTAAACAATGTCGGCACCTGCGAAGGCCTCCTCCATGGAGTTGACCACCTGGAACTTTCCGCCGCTCTCGTTTGCCTGTTTCCCGGCAAGTTCAGTCACTTCTGGAATAAGCCCGTACCCCTCCGGGTAAGCGAGGTCAACCTGCATGCCAAGCCTGGTCATAAGCCCGATGATTCCCTGCGGAACCGAG
>JBAXFZ010000107.1:0-10860 GCA_037139685.1 Bacteroidota bacterium | reverse complement strand
CTGCTTTCGAGGTATATGAGCAGTACCTGGACCGGTTTAACCATGAAATTGGCCCAGATGGCACCCAACAGTCCGAAATAGTAGATCAGGCCCACGGTCGCGGCAATCTGAATGAGGGCGCTGATGAAGAAAATCCTTGGAAAGACCTTGGTTTTCTTAAAATAGACAAGCGGGGCCCAGAAATAAAAACGAAGGCCTGCCAAGGCATATCCGGCGAAAAGAATGGCAAGGAAATTAAATGTCTGGTAAAAGGCCCTGTTTTTAACCACAAAAGGGATAAGGGCCGGTAACACCAGTACAACCACGGGCAGGATCAGGAGGGTCATGGCGGTAAACCCGTTGAAATAACGGTTGGCCTCCACTGTACTGTAATTGATGTTTTTTTCCTTCCAGATATTGAAAACCTTGGGATAGATTGAATTGGAAAGCCCGGCCTGGAAAAAATCAAGCAGTAACGTACACTGGATGGCAAATACAAAGATCCCCACATCCGAAGCCTTCAGGAAGTAGGCGATGATATAACGGTCGACATTGCTGGCTGTCCAGGCCAGTATTGAATAGACAAACCAGGGAAAACAAAAGATCACGATCCCCCTGACAAGTTTTATCTGAAATGATATCCCGAATTCCTTTATGAAAAAAAACAGCGCCAGCAGGAAGATGCCAAGCCCAGAAAGCAGTCGGCCATACATCGGACCGGCAAGCGAATAGGGTTTGTAAAATAAAATGACCAGTGAAATACCAATGGTAAGCACAAAATTGAAGATATTCAGCCAGAAAAAACGCTCGGGCCGCTGCTGGTATATCAGCAACGATATATAACTCTTGAACAGGCTGTTGAAGATGGCTGTCAGCAGGCACATGAACCCCCAGGGATAAAACGACATGCTTGCCTTCTGGCTTGAACTTCCCGAAAACAGTGAGAAGAGAGAATCTCCTGAGATGACTGATATCACAACCATTGCCACACCAATCATTAAAAGCAGCGATACAACCGTACCCACGTTTTCCTTTGCCTTCTGAACATTGTGCTGGAAATCGATCCAATGGACTCCCAGGTATTGCTCCAAAGCAAAATTAACCACAACCTGCAGCACGACTGTCAGCGCAATATATAACGCCAGAACGCCAAACTGGTCAGTGGTAAGCATGTTTGTGTAAAACGGGAGCAGTATAATGCTGGAGGCCAGCGGCAGGGCGCCTATCACAGAATAGATGAACGAGGACTTTATAAACTGCCGTGAGATCAATCTTCGAACTTTATGTAAAGGATCAGTGAATTCGCGCCATTTGCAACTTTTTCAAAAACTTCCGGTAAAGGCCCTGGTAACCGGAAGAACCGCTTTTAAATCTTTTCCGCCGAGAGATTTATCTTAAACGTTTTATTCGGCAAATCCAGTGGTTTCGGGAAGGTGGTCGCATATTCCCGGTTGGTGAATACCGAACAGATCGTATTCGAAATATGATATATTTTTTTCCGGTTCTCCGCCGATGCCCCGTCAATCATACCGGCAATGGTGTTCCAGTTTTCAAGATTATACGACCGGCCGTAATCATGCCATACAATGATTGAATTTTCATCCCTCAGCAATTTAAATGCATTCTCTGTATCCTTTTTTACAGCGGCATATGAGTGATCTCCGTCGATAAAGATCAGGTCAAATTTCCGGTTCAGCTGCGAAAAATCATAGGTAAGCGAATTGTGCTGGACATGCAGCACATTCTGCAAACCGCCTGAGAAAAAACGCTGCAGTTTCACATGTTCGCCGAGACCAAGCTCTTTCATCTCGTTGTCTGACAAACTTACCGAAACACATTCCTTCGCAACAGCTGCAACATTGACAAGGCTTTCCCCCCTGAAAGAACCAATTTCGAGGTAACTGCAACCTGCAAACCGCCTGGCCAGCGATTTTAACACAACAATATCCGTAACACGGGAGGTGCCGTCAAGATAGGTATAATCGACAATGTTTTCATTCAACCCGGGGAGGAGATCGAGCAGGTCGATTGTAGGCAGGCCCTGTGCAAATCCCATTTTTACCGTTACATACTGTTTCCAGTTTGCCTCTTCACAATAGTGGTAGAGCGCATTTGCCAGTGACCTGAGATCAGAAAAGATTGCCTTGACAATAAGGATAATAAGTTTTAACAGCCTCATAACGTATTGATTGGAATTGATTTGCAACAAATCATTAATGATAATTGACGAAAGGAAAAAATTACATATTCAGGTTTTTGTTGAATACATCCTTCCCGTCGCGGGTGTACATTTTTGCATCGAGGATGCAGTGAAGGACGTACTGGTGCAGGATTTCAACGAACCCATACGAGAACCCCGGCACGAAGAAGTTCAGGTGACCAAGCGCCCTCAACCTGTTATCCGGGGAGAACCCCGACAATGTGATGATCCTGCACTTCCTGGCTTCAGCCGCCTGGCAAGCCTTTATAATATCCGGGGAGTTCCCCGAACTGCTGATACAGATTACAAGGTCACCTTCGGTGGCAAACATCTCCAGCGGTTTGGCAAATACATCCTCGAACCCGATATCGTTAGCTATGCAGGTAAGCAGGGATGAATCATTAAAGGTATGTGCCGGGATCCCCCCGTTCTTCCAGAAATCAATGGCAGCATGGCTGGCGATTGCTGCGCTTCCCCCGTTCCCGACAATGTAAATCCTGTGGCTCTCGGCCTGCAGCTGCAAAAGTATCTCCACCGCCGATGCAACCCCGGGGGTAAAGCCAACCTGTTTCCCGGAGCCGTCGGTTGCCTCTATGGCATCGACAGCCTTGTGAAACCCGGCAGCATATGATGAGACGAATTCAACTGTTTCCATAGACCTATTTTAAAAAATGATTGATGAACTTTGTGAGATCCTTCTTGTATACCGGGTGTTCATTCCCGATAATTTCAACAGCCAGGGTCCCCATGCAGTTGCCGATAAAGGGAATGAGTTCCGCGGCTACATTTTTATGTTTCAGCAGGGCTGTAATCGACAGCAGGGCATCCCCCGCTCCCACCGAGTCCTTGACGGCACTTGCAAAGGCCGGGGAGGAATAGTACTTCCCGCCTGAATACAACATTGAGCCTGCCTGCCCGAGCGTGATCGTAATATCGTTGCATCCGGTGATGCCGCTTAGTTTCTCTATCAGGTCCTCTATTTTACCGTAGTTGTCGCCAAAGGGCAGCCTGAGCTCCTTCTCATCGATCGAGATATAGCTTACATTCCTGTACTTTGTAATATAGTTGAATCCATAATTGTTACTGTTTGTCTGGGCATTTACAGCAAGGTACTTTCCCGAATCCTGCAGGAACTGCTGCAGCCGCGGGGTTATAAAACCGTGACCGAAATCGGAAACCAGGATGAAATCATATTCATCCATCCGGGTTTTGAGATAACTGATGATATCCGTTTCAAGCCCCTGATCGAGGAACTTGTCGTTTATGAAGGTTACTTCGAAGAGCTTAATGTTCAGGTAGGTATCGATGTAGCGGCGCTTGGTATTGGTAGGACTGTCGTTCCTGTAGAAAAAGGTTCGTTCGACCCCGGGCGAGAGATTCTTTTCAATGATTTCGAGCTGCGAGTCCTGCGACCCGAGCACCGTGACCATTTCAACCTTGCCGGCATACTGTTCAAGGTGGTTCGCAATGGCAAGCACCCCGCCGGCATAGGCCTCCCCGTTTAAAAAGATGGTGGAGATGGTCGGCGACTTTGACGATTTTCCCAGCGGCCGGCAGTAATGATATTCGTCAACGATTGTATCCCCGATCACCAGCACCCTGGCATCCTTCAAACTGTCGATGACTGAAATGACATCCTCCGAGCTGTACCTTTTTTTGAAATCTGCCAGGAAATCCTGGACCCGTTCATTAAAGGGGCTGAAATGGGAATTTATAAGGGTGGAGGATGAAAAGGTGATCTCCTCGGTAAAATGGATGGATCCTCCAACCGACTTTACGGCCTCCTCTTCAAGATAGATGTTTTTCGTGAGGTCCTTTTCGCGGTCTTTGTAGTCCTGGCCCTTCACATAAAATGTAGGTTTAACCAGCCTGATCGTTTCAATGGCGGTATCCCATTTGTTGAGGGCGACATAATCAACAGCCTGCAGGGCGGCAATCGCTTCCATCCTGAGATTCTCATTAAATACAGGCCTTCCGGGTCCCTTATTGACAAAGCGGTCGGGGGTTATGGTAACCACCAGCACGTCAGCGGCCTTTTTCGCCGATTCAAAATGCCTGATATGGCCGAGGTGCAGCAGGTCAAAGCAACCATGGCATTGTGCAACGGTCATCCCTTCTGTTTTCAGTCTGTCAACAATTATGGCCAGTTCATCAAGACTGACTATTTTATGGTTACTCATCATGAGTTGAATTAAATCATTGAAAAATGTTTTACAAGGATCACTTCCCGAGATATTTGAACCAATCCCTTGTGGCCTCGGCTATGGATCCCGGTTCCCAGAGCGGTGCTTCACGCCAGTATTCAATATGGTCGAGCATGATTTTCACCCCCTCTTCGAACGAGACCAGCGACTGCCAGTTTAACACCTCCCTGATCAGGGAAGTATCAGCAAATGTGCAATCAGGTTCACCCGGGCGTTTTGGAATATATTGCACCTCCCCTCCCAGCAATTCAACCAGGCGGTTCACGCTGTATGTATTCCCGCTGCCGACATTCATGATCTTCCCGATGGCATCGCGGCTGCCGGCGGCGGTAAAGCAGGCGTTGGCAACATCGGTCACAAAGGTGAAATCGCGGGTTTGGCTGCCGTCTCCAACTACAGTATACGGTTTGCCATTCAGCTTCTGCGCCAGGAAAACGCCGAATACGGCACCATAGGTGCCGCTGGTGCGCGACCGCGGACCGTAAACGTTGAAAAACCGCATGCAGGTTACCGGCAACCCATAAATTCCATGCCAGTACATCATATATTTTTCACCCAGGTATTTCGTCACTGCATAGGGATACTGGGGCCTGATTTCAGCTGTCTCGGGAGTCGGGTAAATGTCAGGGATCCCATAGCAGGATGAAGAGGCGGCATAAATGATCCGCTTCACATTCGATTTGCGGCAGCACTCCAGGACATTGATGGTGCCGTCAACATTGGCACGGTGATACTCGAGGGGCCTCTCAATGGAGGGAACGATATCGGCCAGAGCCGCAAGGTGGAAAACCCAGTCGGTGTCCTTGAACAGCGGCAGGATTGTTTCATATTCGGCAAGATCGGCGATGTGAACGGTGAGTTTCGGGTTGGTTTTGTGATGATCAAGGTTAAGCAAACGGCCGGTACTGAGATTATCAACCACAGTTACGTCAAAACCCTCCCTGATCAGGCGGTCAACAATATGACTTCCGATGAACCCGCATCCTCCTGTTACCAGTGCTTTCATATAGTTTTTATTATTTTGTAATCAAACAGCATTCATCGATACCTGCATTAAACGGCGCTCCTATTTTTTATAGAACCTGAGGACTGCATCGGCAACATATTCCACCTGGAGATCGGTAAGTTCGGGAAAAACCGGCAAACTCAGGATGGTCCCGGTCTGCGCCTCGGTCACAGGGAAATCGCCTCTCTGGTAACCAAGGTATTTCGCGGCTTCCTGGAGGTGTATGGGGATTGGATAATGGATTTTCGTGTCAACCCCGTTATCGGACAGGAAGTTCTTCAACTGGTCCCGCCTGGTTGCCTGGATGATAAATGTATGATAAACAGCTTTTTCATAGAGTTTATCTGATGGGACAATCAATTCGAGCCCCGACAGCCGGTCAAAATAATAGGCAGCTATCTCACGTCTTCTCTCCGTCCATTCGGGAAGTTTCTTAAGTTTTACGTTCAGCATGGCAGCCTGGAGGTTATCAAGCCTGCTGTTGTAACTCCAGAACTCGCATTCATCCCTGCTTTTAAGCCCGTGGTTCCTGGCCTTCACCAGTTTCCGGTAGAGTTCCCCGTCGTTGGTGGTTATGACGCCCCCGTCACCGCAGGCACTCAGGTTTTTCAGGGGGTGCAGGCTGAAGCAGCCGGCATTGCCCAATGAACCCACCGGTTTTTCGTCGTAAGCGGCGCAAACAGCCTGTGCGCAATCTTCAATAACAGCCAGGTTGTGTTCCTTTGCGATTGCCAGGATGGCATCCATTTCAGCCGGCCGGCCGGTTAGATGAACCGGCATGATAGCCCTGGTCCTGGAAGTAATGGCCTTTCTTACCTGCGCCGGGTCAATGTTGAAATCGTCCCTGACATCGGCGAATACGGGTGTGGCACCGGCAAGGAAAATGGATGACGCCGAAGCGAGAAATGAATTGGGAGCCGTAATAACCTCGTCACCGGCCCCGATCCCCAGCATCTTCATACTGAGAAAAAGAGCATCGGTACCATTGGCAACCCCCAGTGCATAGGTTGTCCCGCAGGTTTTTGCGAACGACTGCTCAAACTTCGCCAGCTCTTCGCCAAGGATGAACTGTCCCGAATCAAGAAGCCCGGAAACAAGTTCCAGCAGTTCATCCCTGATCAGCCTGTGTTGAAGTCCTAAATTTACAAATGGCACCTTCATGATTGCATTTTTTAACAGGGATATTATACCAGATTGATCTTTTGCATTTGTTTCACGTTGAAGTAACGGTCATCGGTCAGCGAACCGGGGATCAGGTTTGCCTCAAATGCATTCTTCAGATCCTGGACAGCATCCACGATTGAATGGGTGGGAACAAACCCGATCTCGCGCTTGATTTTTCCTGACGAAATATGATAAGAACGATTATCGTTGGTTGATGTGGTTGTTATTTTAACCTGCGGGCCAATGGTTGCACGCACCATTTCGGCAATTTCGGCAACCGTATGATTTTCGTAACCGGCATTAAAAACCTTCCCGGCTATTTTTTCCGCAGGCAATTCAAGGAGCAGCAGGTAGAGTGCCGCCATATCCTCGATATGAAGGTTCGGCCGCTTTTGCTGACCGCCGAAAACGGTTATTTCACCCTTGTTGACTGCCAGGTTTGTGAGGATATTTACGGTGAGGTCAAGCCTGAGCCTGGGTGAGTAGCCGCAAACCGTGGCGGGGCGGATGGTGATCGTCGTAAAATCGGGGCCCTGGTACCCGGCAAGGATCTCCTCGCACATAGCTTTGAACCTGCTGTAATCGGTAAGAGGCTCCAGTTCCATCTCTTCGGTCACATCAGGCTCATCCTTGATGCCATAGACACTGGAGGATGATGCATAAATGAACCTCTTCACACCCGATTCCTTCGCAATTTGAACCATCGGCTCAAAAGCATCAAGGTTGATCGATTGTCCGAGTTGCGGATTCAACTCAAAACTTGGATCATTGGAAATACAGGCCAGGTGAATAACCGCATCCTGACCGCGCAGGGAGGACCGTAACAGGTCAGCATCCCGGATATCTCCCTTGATTTTTTTAAGTTCAGGATGGTCGGGAAGCACCTGCTCCCCATAGATCATCAGGTCAAGCACCGTGACAGAATATCCGTGCTCAAGGAGCCTGCGGGTCAGCACCGAGCCAACATAGCCGGCACCTCCGGTTACAAAAACATTTTTTATTTGCATGATAAAATATTAGATCTGTTTTTCATTTCAGGCCGGCAAAATCGTGTGATTCCTGTCCCTGCCCTTTTATTTTATGCTTTCTAAAAATTCCTGCTCAAGCTTTTTTAAATTCCGGCTTCTCCTGAATATTTTTTTTGCAGGATTGCCCTTATAGAGATAAAATTCTTCACAATCACTGTTTACAAGGCTCAGGGCGCCAACAGCAGCACCTTCGTGCAGCGTCACCCCCGGGAGGATAACCGTTCCGCTTCCTATCAGCACATGTTTGCATAAAGTAACATCCCCGCAAATTTCACCAAGAAAACGGCGGGGAACCGTAGGGTTTGACATATGTTCTCCCAGGTAGTCGTCGCTGCTTGAATAGACTGAGACCCTGGAGGCCAGCCCGGAAAAATCCTCCATGGTGATTTTGCCCTGGCCCTGCAGCAAAACGAAAAAGGCAAGGTGTATATAGTTTCCAATCTCGATCCCGCCTCTCCCGGCGGTTAATACGCAAAAGTCGTCAATCCGTACGTTATTCCCGATGGATATCCTGGAGACACCGTAAAAACTGGCTTTTCTGCTTATCAGGACATTGGTTCCAACTTTGTTGAACCCGATCCCTGCAACCTCTTCGTCACTATAAAATGAGGACATGCACAATGCTATAAATGATCATTCCATTTTTTCCTGGGTGGCATGCCACCCAGGAATCGCTGGCCCTGAAAGCAATATCTGAAGCTTTCATGAACGGGTCACCAATTCAGGCTGCAAAATTAATAAAACAAATGAATATGGTCAGGATTTTGAATCCTTGCGGGCCGCGGTCTCCTGGTAGAACCTGAGCAGCCTTGGCACATGAACCCTTAGCGAAATTTCCTCCCGCCGCCTGATCAGGTTTGCAACCATGGCAGGGTAATCGTGCAGCATGACCAATTTACGAATGCCGGTCAGATCCTCTTTCCCGATCACGATGCCCGCTTCATACCTTTTCACGATCCACGACTGGTATGTGAGGTCCTCCGAAACCATGATCGGCAGCCCGGCTTCAATATAATTGAACAGTTTAAGGGATGTGGCATATTTGTACTTCTCCTTCGACTGGCCTGTGTGGGTGGAAAAAAAGGGAAGCAGGCCAAAATGGTACTTTGAAAGTTCTCCTGCCATCGCCTCCTGGGAAACGGCAGCATGCAAATGAAAGTGAGTGGTTGACCTTGCTATCTGCTCATACTCCTCGTAATCAGCCCTGATATTTGAAGGGCTGGGGTAAATATGAAAATGAATATGCTGTTCATCCAGGACACGTATCAGGTCATGAAACATGATGCTCCCGTAATGAGACCTGTCCCTGTGCGATCCGGCCACCCCGCCTGCATAAACCACATGAATATCATCCGGGTCGAGGGTCCTGTTGCTTTGCAGGAACTTGTCATTGTCACAGTACAACGGGAAAAACACAGTCGGGGGTTTATGCCCGGTGCCGTATTTCCTGAGCGCCACATTGGGTTCCAGGCTGTGGGCCACAATTCCGTCGGCATACAACAGGCAGTTCCGTTCAACAGGCACTTCCGACTTCAGCCAACGGATACCGGGGTTGAGCCCGTAATAATTTGCAAATACATCCTGCATGTCAATCAGGAATGGTTCCTTCACCATCTGCCGCACAACATCAGGGTAAAAACTCTTCGGGGCAAAAGCATGATAGAGAAAAACCCCCCTGATCTGTTTCAGGATACGTCTTAAATGGTATTTATTCCTGAAAAGGAAGAGACCATGCCACTCGTCATTCGAAAACTCCTTAACAAACCCTGTTTTATTGGCTATCAATATTGTTGAATACCGGCCATCACGTTTTATCCATTTGGCCATCCGGCTGATCCTGGGCATGATCCCATCCCCCACAAAAACGATTTTCGGGGCAAGGTCTTTACTGATCCTATTAAGCGGCCGATAGGGAAAATTTATGCCAAGCAGCAGGTAATCAGCAACTGATGAGATTTCCGGGTAGGCCAACCGGTAAACCTTTGTCATAAATATTTTGAGGGAGGAGATGTTCACCTTTTGTATATTAAACTAAAATGAAGGATTCGACCGGGAACACTATTAAAAAATCAATCCTCCTGCGATTCCTGATAATTCAGGGAACAAAATTAAGATTATTTTCTATTTTTGCAGTTATTCGGATTTTGCAGTCCATTACAGCAATAAGGATAAACAGACGGATTCGGAATAAATACAACAAACGGAGGTAACTGAAAGACAGCCTGCGGCAATCCGGAAAAAAGCGTGGCCAAAAGATCAACCTGCTGATATGAAAATTTTTGGATTTTTTTTGATCCTCATGCTGTCCTCAAATTATACTTTTTCCAGGGAGTTGAAGGAATATTATGGGATCGGCGACAGCATCCGGGTCGTTGACTCACTGATAAAAATTGCCAATGATTCGGTTGACACGGATTCACTGTTGTCGAAACAATCTGCCAAAGATGCCTATGCAATGGCGCTGCAGATAAAATATATCAAAGGGCAGGCCGAGGCCCTCATGTTTATGGCGTCCTATTCACTGAAAAACGAGGAGTACCTTGCCTCCCTTGATTACCATTTTAAAATAATTGACCTTTATGAACGGAACCTGGATTTCGACAATCTCATCAATTACGGATATACCAGGATTACCCAGTTCTTCCTGCAGATCAAGGATTATGACCTTGCCCGGAAATATTTAGACCAGATGTTCCGGCTGCTTCCAAAATCATCCTATCCTTCGGCTAAGGGTAATGCCTGCCTGTGCCAGGCAAAGTATTATCTGGCACTGCATGCCGATTCACTTGCGATCCGCAGCTTATATATTTCAATCCCCTGTTTTCAGAAAGCCAATGATCTTCTTGCTGAAGCCGCCGTATACAAATACCTTGGAGATGCCTTTGTGCAGACCAAACAATATGCCAATGCAGATTTTGCTTACAGGACCTCCATCTCCATCTTTTCACAAAAACAGAAACTGGGAGAACTTGCCGTCATGTATACGCGTATTGCCCATATTTACCAGATCCTCGAGAACAACCAGAAAAACCTGGAGTACAACCTCAACGCACTGCATATCCGTGAAAAAATCCATCAGCCCCTGCTGATCGCATCATCGTTCCTGAATGTCGGTGAATCATACTGGCTGCTGGGCAGAAAAGATTCTGCCAATGTTTACCTTTCCAAAGCGTTGAACCTGGCAAAGCAGATCAACAGCACCTATTACCTCGAAGCCATTTACTACGAGCTTTACGACTTTGCCAATTCTGAAAAGAGATACCAGGATGCCCTGAAATA
>JBAXFZ010000106.1:0-10885 GCA_037139685.1 Bacteroidota bacterium | reverse complement strand
TTGCTCGCTGTTGACCTTCACCCGGATTATATTTCCACCAGAACCGCCCGGCTTTTTCCCGGCATACCGGTGGTCCAGGTGCAACACCATCATGCCCATATCGCCTCCTGCATGGCCGAGCACCACCTTGATGAAAAGGTGATCGGCATTGCACTTGACGGAACCGGTTACGGGGATGACGGACATACCTGGGGCGGAGAATTCCTCTTGTGTGACCTCCTTGACTACACCAGGGTCACCCATTTTGAATATATGCCGCTGCCCGGTGGCGATATGGCTGCGGAAGAACCATGGCGAATGGCAGTTTCATACCTTTATAAGATATTTGGCACCGGTTTTATGAAACTCGACCTGCCACTTTTCAGACAGGTTGATGCGGATAAAATAAAGACGGTCGTTAAAATGATCGACCGGGACATTAATTGTCCGTTGACCTCCGGGGCAGGCAGGTTGTTCGATGCCGTAGCTTCACTTCTCGGACTTTGCCAGACAGCCTCATTCCAGGCGGAAGGGCCCATGAGGCTTGAATCGCTGGTTCAGCCGGGATGTTCCGGAACCTATGGTTTCCATATGGATAAAACGATCCGGTTTGATACCGCCATCAGGGGAATCATAGAGGATCTCAGGATAAATACCGATGTCAAAATAATTGCATCAAAGTTCCACAATACCATTATTTCTGTTATCTTTGAAACTGCAAATGCCATCCGGGAGAGGGAAGGCATCAATAAAGCAGTGCTTTCGGGAGGGGTTTTTCAGAATAAATATCTTCTGGAAGGAACTTTAGCCATTCTCCGTAAAAATAATTTTGAAGTTTTTGCTCATTCAGTTACTCCTTCAAACGATGGGGGTATTGCCTTGGGCCAGCTTGCAGTAGCATCAAAAAGGAGGACCGACAAATGTGTTTAGCCATACCTGCCAAAGTAATCAGTATTGAAGGATCAAGCGCCCTGGTGACCATAGAGGATGTGGAATACAAAGCCAGCCTGCTGCTGCTTGACGATGTAAACCCGGGCGATTTTGTCATGCTTCATGCCGGGTTTGCCATTGAAAAGGTTGATCCCGAGGAGGCGGCAGAAACGTTGCGCCTTCTGAATGAGATTGCGAACAACAGTCCGCAATAACCAGCCCCTTCAGGTTGGCAGAACAGCAGTTAAATCTCATACCCAGTAGCAATCTGTTTGAATAAGAACATGATGTCTGAAGATCAGCCCACCTTTTTTCCGACACAGATCGATTTCAGAAGTTGGCTTGAGGAAAACCATAACAGGGCCACCGAACTGTTTGTAGGCTATTACAAGAAGGGCAGCGGCAGGCAGAACATGACATGGAGCCAGTCGGTTGACCAGGCCCTTTGCTTTGGCTGGATTGACGGGGTAAGGAAGTCGATTGACAATGAAAGCTACTTTATCAGGTTCACTCCGAGGAAACCTAAAAGCATATGGAGCGCCGTCAACATCAAAAAAATTGAGGTGCTGACAAACCAGGGATTAATGCGGCCAGCGGGCCTCGCTGCATTTCGCCTTAGAACAGAGGACAAATCGCGGATTTACACTTACGAAAACGGCAGGATCAGACTCTCAGAAAAATTTGAAGTGGTTTTCAGGTCAAACCCCACAGCATGGCTGTATTTTCAATCGATGCCGGTTTCATACCAGCAACCTGCCATCAAATGGGTGATGAGTGCCAAACAGGAAGCTACCTCCTTCAGGAGACTCGACGAACTGATGAAAGACAGTGAAGCCGGGAGAAAAATAAAACCACTGAGCTACTGACCACCTGGTCCCGTTCAGCAATGAACAGTCCTGGCGGCAAGTTATCAGCAGGTTAGCGTTCGAAATGAATCATAACAAGAGGTTCTCTCAAATTATTTTCAGTGGTAAAGGGACATAAAAAAAACATCAAAAAGATAGCTTTTGGAAAAATATTTTGAAAAACAATTTGAGCTGCGCTATTTCGAAATGAATAAATTCGGAGAGGCTTCCTCTACCACGATCTTAACTTTACTCGAAGAAACGGCAGCTGACCATTGTTATTCGATAAATCACAGTCTCTATGACCTCGAAAAACAAAATATCGGATGGGTTTTACTATCCGGGGTTATGTTAATGGACAGGTATCCGGGTTACAAGGAAAAAATCACCATCAGAACGTGGCTTTCAGGATATTCGTTGGTCAAAGGAATAAGGGAAAATATAATTTATGATGAAAAACGGAACATTATCGGGAGATCTAAAGGGCTGTGGGTTTTCTATGACATTATGAAGAGGCGGCCTGTGAGGATTTTCGATGATATCAAAGAGAGATGGTCATGCTGTAATGATGAAAGTATCGAACATGACTTTACCGGAAAAATTCCTACAATTGAATCTGCAATTCATACCAGGGAATTTAAAGTCAACCGGTTTGATGTTGATACCAACCTTCACGTAAACAATATCAGGTATTTACAATGGCTGATGGAGTCAACTTCGGAAGAGATTATTGATAAATTCTACTTACACTCTATCGATGGCCGGTTTGTTGCAGAAGCCCAGTATGGCGACACAATTTTATCTTTTACTGAAAGGGATGCCGGTGACAACTCTTTTATCCATACAATCAAAACTCAAAACGGCAGCAGGGTTTGTGCCACAGCAAAAACAATATGGAAGAAAAGAGCCAGGTAGCACGAACCCGAGGCACCTGTTATTATGAATACCAGTTTAGGGAAGTTCCCCGTGAATTTTGAAAAAGAAACCTGTTAAAAATGAAATATATTGATGAATACAGGAAAAAGGATCTGATCCTGGCTGTTTCGGAGGAGCTGAAGAAAGTTTCGAAAAAGGAGATCACCCTGATGGAAGTTTGCGGCGGACATACCATGGCCATCCATCGTTTCGGTCTGCATGCCCTGCTCCCGCCAAACATCCGCCTGCTATCCGGTCCCGGGTGCCCGGTTTGCGTTTCAAGTCAGCATTTCCTTGATACCGCGATTGCCTACAGCAAATCTCCGGGTGTGATTATCACCACCTACGGCGACCTGATCAGGGTGCCGGGTTCGGCAAGTTCACTGGAAAAAGAGAAGGCAAACGGCGAGGATATCCGGATCGTCTATTCGGTGCTGGATTCGCTTGTAATTGCGAAACAAAACCCCGGCCGGCCGGTGATCTTCCTTGGCATCGGGTTTGAAACCACCGCCCCGGCAACTGCAGCAGCCATTGTTCAGGCAAAGAATGAGAATCTCCGGAATTTTTTCGTCCTGAGTGCACACAAGGTAATGCCCCCCGTTATGAAAGCCTTGATGGATGAGGGTGTTAAAATAAACGGGTTCATTGCACCCGGGCATGTAAGTGCTATTACCGGGACAGAGATATATAACGATCTTGCAGCTGTTTACGGGCTGGGCGTCGTTGTTTCCGGATTCGAGCCGGTCGATATGATGCAGGCTATCCTGATGCTGGCCCGGCAGTTTGAAACCGGCAAGCCTCAGGTTGAAATACAATATAAACGGGCCGTACATCCCGGTGGCAACAAGATTGCGCTGGGGCTGCTTAACCAGGTTTTCGAGCCAAAAGACGACCGGTGGAGGGGTTTGGGAATCATTCCTGCCAGCGGTTTAAAGATAAGAAGTGAATACTCCGCCTTTGATGCTGAAAAGGTCTACCCCATTACAGTCGCTGAACCTGCCGATCCCAAAGGCTGCATTTGCGGTTCCATTTTGCGCGGGTTAAAAACACCCAACGACTGCGGGCTCTTTGCCAAAAAGTGTACCCCTTCCGACCCTGTCGGGGCCTGTATGGTTTCCGGCGAAGGAACCTGTGCAACCTATTATAAATACCGTTCATGAAGAAAATTGAAGATAAAATCCTACTGAGCCATGGCAATGGCGGCCGGATGATGCACGATCTCATCGAAAATGTGTTTGTCAGGTATTTCGGCAACCCCATCCTGGATGAGCAAACCGATGCAGCCATACTGCCCGTCGACACGCCGGCGGTAGCCTTCACCACCGACTCATTTGTAATCGACCCCCTCTTTTTCCCCGGCGGAAATATCGGCAAACTTGCAGTTTGCGGCACCGTCAATGACCTCGCCGTTTCAGGAGCAATTCCTCGCTATATAAGCGTTTCGTTTATTATCGAGGAGGGATTCCCGATGCAGGATCTCGAGGCAATTGTACAATCTCTTGCAGGGGAAGCGCGGCATGCCGGGGTTGCCGTCGTTACTGGTGACACCAAGGTGGTAAACAGGGGAAAATGCGACAAATTATTCATCAACACCGCAGGGATCGGGATGATCAGTGACAAACACCGTTTGATTGGAAAAGGCCTCAATATTGAACCCGGGGATGTGATTATAATCAACGGCACGATCGGCGACCATGGAATGGCGGTGATGAATGCCCGCGAATCATTCCAGTTTAAATCGCCGGTAACATCCGATTGTGCTTCGCTGAACCATTTGATACACGACATACTGGACTTGTCGCCGGGTGTGAAATTCATGCGTGACCCTACCCGCGGGGGTGTGGCAACCGTTCTCAACGAATTAGCCATGAAAATCAACCATGGGATCGCACTCAACGAGTCTGCCCTGCCCGTCAGCAATGGTGTGAAGGCTATGTGCGAGATCCTCGGGTTCGACCCGCTCCATATAGCTAACGAAGGAAAGGTACTGATTGTGGCGGGCGAAAAAGATGGCACCAAGATCCTCGAAACCATGAAGAATCACCCTTTGGGAGTACAAAGCGTAATCATCGGGCAGGTTGTCAGCGACCATCCCGGAAAAGTTGTCCTGAAAACTGAAACCGGCGGGAGGCGCATTGTCGATATTCTGACAGGCGATCCGTTGCCACGAATCTGTTAATAACCATGCACGAACTATCACTGGCCATGGAGGTCATCAGTCTTGCCGGCCGGGAGACCGCCACAAAGAATCTTAAGGTCGTCAGGGAAATCCTTATCGAAGTGGGCACCCTCAGTGGCGTCGAGGCGGAGGCATTTCAGTGGGGACTTGAGATGCTTGTTAAAGGCACTATTCTTGAGCATGCTGAAATACAGGTGGTGCGTACACCGGGAAAAGGCAAATGCAGCTCCTGCAATACGGAATTTGAGATGCAGAACCGGCTTGATATCTGCCCCGGGTGCCAGTGTTTCCCGTCGGAAATCAGCGGAGGAACAGAATTCAGGGTGGTATCGCTGGTTGCGGAATAATGCTCACTTTTGCAAATGAATATTGATCATTAACCAAACAAAATTATTATAAAACATGTGCGAAACCTGCGGATGCGGCAACCCCGACGAATTCAGAATCCATGATCACAAACATGACCATAACCATCCCCATGATGATGATCACCAGCATCATCACGGCCATGAACACGATCACCACCACCACGATGAACCCGGGTCTGTTCACAACCATGACCACTCACCGAAACAGGTAATAAGCCTGAATATGGATATTCTTTCCGAAAACAACCGGCTGGCCGAGCGAAACCGGGGCTGGTTTGAAGGGAAAGGGGTTCTTTGCCTGAACATGGTCAGTTCACCCGGTTCAGGTAAGACAACCATCCTTGAGCAGACAATCAAATCGCTGGTTTCAAGGCACAAACTTTTTGTTATCGAAGGAGATCAGCAAACAACGCGGGATGCTGACCGGATCGAGAAATCGGGAGCACCTGCCATCCAGATCAACACAGGGTCAGGTTGTCACCTCGATGCAAAGATGATCCACCTGGCGTTGAAAAAGCTGGATGTTGCCGAACAGTCGGTGCTTTTCATTGAAAACGTAGGGAACCTCGTATGCCCGGCCATGTTTGACCTAGGGGAGCACAAGCGCGTGGTGGTGATCAGTGTGACTGAAGGGGATGACAAACCCCTGAAATACCCCTATATGTTTCAAACCTCCAACCTGTGCATCATCAACAAGACAGACCTGCTTCCCTATGTGGATTTCAGGGTTGAAACAGCCATGGAATATGCGCGGCAGCTGAATCCTGACCTGCAGTTTATCCTGATGTCGGCCAGGACCGGCGAAGGAATGACGGAATGGTTTGACTGGATTGAGAAACAAATCTAAAAAGCCCGTCCTTGCCGCAAGGGACGGAAACATTGGCAGCCAGTACCCTGCATTATAATTCCAAGACCAAAACGGATGAGTTCATTCCGACCCGACCAGCTGTTTTATGCACGCGATTGCTTCCGGGATTGCCTGCTCAACTTCGGCCGAGAGTTCAATCCCCATGTCCTGGAAGTCTTTCACGGATATGGCAACAAGGTGCAGTTTCGGCATATTTCCAAGCAGGATCGCCGAATCAATCAGGTCCTTTAGCCCTATCTCGTGTGCACTTAACTGTTTCGGGAAATCTTTCGCATACCTGGGATGGAGCACCCTGACATGGCCGGCAGGGAAATCGTCGAGTGAGGCATCGACAACAATCACAGTAGTATACGACTGGATGAAACCAAGCAGGTGGAATCCACCGGTACCGCCGTCCATCAGGTCGGCACCGGTGAAACCCTCCTTTTCGAGCCGTGTAACCACATGGATACCGACTCCTTCATCATTCATTAATAAATTACCTATCCCGAGTACCAGGATCTTGTTTTGTATTGAAGGCAAAATCGTTCGTTAAGGATCATTAACATTTAGGACAGTCCTCTGTTTTGTTATCATGGCGTTCAATGACATCCTCTTCGATGAACTTCCACCCACCGATCATCGAGGATGTTACACCGCGACGTTCAATATAGTCATGATAAAAAACAAGGTACACATGTACAAAGGCGAACAGGATAAATCCCCACATCAGCAGGTGATGGATCTGGCGGACATTCATATCCCCGCCCAGAAACGGAACGACCCATCCGAACAACCTGGGCAGAAACGCGCTGCTCATTGCTCCGTACATCCCGAACCCCGTAAGACACTGCAACAGGAAAATCAGGAATGTAATAAAATAGACGAGGCTTGCCAGCGAGTTATGACCGATCGAATCGATCCGCTTGTTCGACATCTGGAGTACATCAACTTTGATAACATCCAGGATTTCCTTCCACTGGCACCTTTTCAGCGGGATAAAATTATACCACCGCGAAAATTCATTCCCTGTAAATCCCCAATAGATTCGAAAAATGAAGTTAAAGAAGAAAAGGAATGCAGTTACAAAATGGACAAAACGGACTGTCCCGAACCAAAAATTGAAGTAGGCTTCGGTGCCCTTCATAAAGGCAGGAGGATTACCGATCAGATAACCGGTAATACAAAGTGAAGTGATACAAAGTGCATTGATCCAATGGTATATGCGCACTGGCATTTCCCAGACATGCACTTCACGAAGAGGAATGGATCGGCTTCTCATGGTCAATAGGTTTTCAGGTCATGGATATAAGTGCCGTTTTCATCGTAAAGATGCACGGCACATGCCAGGCAGGGATCGAAGGAGTGGATGGTCCTGAGAACTTCCAGTGGGACTTTCGGATCAGCAACCGGGGTTCCTATCAGCGATTCCTCGTAGGCGGAACGCTGTCCCTGGGCGTCACGCGGGGAGGCATTCCACGTGGTCGGAACAACCAGCTGATAGTTTGCGATTTTCTGGTCTTCGATAACAATAAAATGTGACAGTGCTCCGCGGGGGGCTTCCACCATACCGATGCCTTTAGCTTTTTTCGGCCAGGAGGCGGGTTCCCATTTTTCGTTGTTCTGGGTACGGGTATCCCCGTTTTTAATATTGGCAAGCAACTGCTGGTAGAACTCAAGAGCCCAGGTGCAGGTCAGTTTGGTTTCAAGGCCACGGGCGGCGGTACGTCCGAGTGTTGAGAACAGGGCGGTAACAGGCACATCCAGTGCTTTCAGGGCACCATCAATCACCTCTTTGTAATCGGCACGTCCGGAGGCATATCCAACCAGCATTCTCGACAGGGGACCCACTTCCATAGGATGTCCTTTCCAGCGCGGTGTCTTTACCCAGCTGTATTTCTGGGAAAAATCGAGGTGTTCGTACGGAGGTTTGGGGCCGGTATAGTTAAACTTGGTCTCGCCTTCCCATGGATGCAAGCCGGTTTTATCGCCCTTCGAATATTCATACCATGAATTGTTGACAAATTCCTGGATCTGTTCCGGATCATCGGCCTTCACTTCGTGGATTTTACTCAGGTCACGGCCCAATATGGCTCCGCGGGGCATTTTAAAGCTTTCAGGGTTGTTGTAACCGTTGCTTGGAAAATCTCCGAAGGCAAGGTAATTGGTAAGCCCGCCGCCAATGGCGCCCCAATCGCTTTTATAAAATCCAGCAATAGCGATCAGATCGGGGATGTAAACCTGGTCGACGAATGTCTTGGCATCTTCGAACAATTTACCCACAAATGCCAGGCGCTCGGCATTGACGGCGTTTGCCTCTTCAATGTTTATGGAACATGGCACACCTCCTACCAGGTAGTTCGGGTGGGGGTTCTTCCCGCCAAAAACAGTATGAACCTTCACAATCTCTTTCTGCCATTCAAGTGCTTCAAGGTAATGGGCAACGGCAATGAGGTTCACTTCGGGGGGGAGTTTATAGGCCTTGTGTCCCCAGTAACCATTGGCAAAAATACCCAGCTGGCCGCTTTCGACGAAGGTTTTAAACTTTTTCTGGATATCGGTAAAATAGCCAACCGAACTCTTGGGCCATGCCGAAATACTCTGGGCAATCTTTGACGCTTCGGCGGGATTGGCTTTAAGTGCTGAAACCACATCCACCCAGTCGAGCGCATGCAGCTGGTAAAAATGAACCACATGGTCCTGGATGTAGAGCGCATTGGCCATCAGGTTACGAATGAGTTCGGCATTGGGGGGAACTGAAATACCCAGTGCGTTTTCAACAGTCCTGACGGATGTGAGCGAGTGCGTTGATGTACAAACACCGCAAACACGCCCGACAAATGCCCATGCATCACGGGGATCACGTCCTTTCAGAATGGTCTCGATGCCGCGCACCATGGTGCCTGCACTGTAAGCATCCGTGATTTTACCATCTTTAACTTCGATTTCAACCCGCAGGTGACCCTCGATGCGGGTAATGGGATCTATTACTATTCTTTCTGCCATGGCTATTATTCTTTCGTGGTTTCGACTTTGGAACCCGTTTCAGGTTCATTGATTATCTCTTTACGTTTGCGAACGTTGGTTACAATGGCATGCCCGGCAATACCAACCGCCGTGGCAACACCTAGTCCAACCCCGATCTTATCGGCTGTGGTTTCGATGCCAAACCCGGCAACGCCCGGCAGGTGCTGATAGAATGGACCATTATCCCAGAAACCCGCTTCAGAACATCCGATACAAGGGTGTCCCGACTGGATGGGATAACTTACACTGTCATTCCATTTGATAATCCCGCAGGAGTTATAGGTAACCGGACCCTTGCAACCCATTTTATAGAGGCAATACCCTCGTTTTGCGCCTTCATCGTCGAATGATTCAACAAACAATCCTGCATCAAAATTGGCACGGCGGTAACAGGTGTCATGAACCCGGCGGGAATAAAAGGCTTTCGGCCTGCCCAGCCCGTCGAGCTGGGGAATACGGTCAAATGTAAGCAAATGAACGACAACGCCGGCCATCACATCGGCTATGGGAGGACAGCCCTGTACATTGATCACGGGTTTTCCGCTGATCACCTTATGAACGGGCTTTGCACCCGTCGGATTCGGGCTGGCAGCCTGCACACAACCGGCCGAGGCACAATTACCCCAGGCTACAACAGCCTTGCAGTTTTTCACAGCCTCCTGGAGTATCTGAAGTGCACTGCGGACGCCAATACAGCAATAGGCTTCATTTTCAGTTGGAATGGAACCTTCAACCATAACAATATATTCTCCGGGGTATTTCTGCATAACAGCCTTGTATGCATCTTCAGCCTGCACACCTGCCGCTGCCATCAGTGTTTCCTGGTAGTCGAGCGAAATCTTATCAAGCACGATATTGGCAACAATAGGATGGGACGCCCTGATAAACGACTCACTGCAGCAGGTACATTCCTGGAAGTGAAACCAGATAACCGGGAGCCGGGGCTTTGATTGCAGTGCTTTAGCAATTTCTCCCACACCACTGGCTTCCAGTCCAAGAAAAGCTGCCATGGTCGTGCAGAACTTCAGAAAATCCCGTCGGGAAACACCGTTTCCCCGGACTTCCTCATAAAAAGTTGGTTTTTGATTCTCCATAACGCTGTCTGTTTAAAGATTACATTTAGATGTAAATTTATATCATATTTAATACATGTCAACAGCACTATATCAATTTAAATGCATTCTAAATAATTGGTAAAGAAATGCTTTTATACCTGATCATGTTATTCCCCTGTCACGGCAATTAAGACCATTTAAGGCCATTTGATCATAAGTAATTCATGAAACCGGCGATTACGGGAAATCACACAACCTGGCCGGGATAATATCAGCATTTCAGGATTCCCTGATAAATCAGGCATTTGAAACCGGTTCCATAAATACCAGTTAAAGATTGTAGAAACACCCTGATGGGCAAAATCGCAAAAAAAGTCATCTCCCCTGATAATTTCGGTTTTAAACACAATTACATTACTTGAATTTTTCACAAAACCAAGGCAGTATTATTCGTATATGCATATACGTATTTTACTTACTCTGTTTACGTATTTTTCTTATTAAATTGAATAATAAATAATTATCAAAAAAAACAATAAGAGTAGTACATCTGATGTGAAATATTTTATGTAATATTGTGAATTATTTCACACGACATTAATTCATCAAACACAATCATTAATTTTTAATCAATCTACTATGAACGACATGTTAAAAAAACTGCTCGACGAATTCATGGCCAAGGTTATTGCCAAGAATCCGGGTGAAAAAGAATTTCATCAGGCTGTAATGGAAGTTGC
>JBAXFZ010000105.1:0-10995 GCA_037139685.1 Bacteroidota bacterium | reverse complement strand
GGGCTGGCCAAAACCTACAACAGGCTGGCAGCCACCTCCTACGAGATTTATCTAAACGAAAATCCCTCCGGGCAGGATGTCTACAAATCGCTTTCAAAAATTAAATTTGATTTCAACCAGGTCTACCATTCCGACAGCACCTTCAGGCAAAAGTATGACCAGATCTTCCGGTATGCCTCGCTTTCCAATATTTATGCAGACAAACTGCACCTGGCCTCCGTGAAGATTTCAACCGGGATCATCATGGCGGCGATATATACAATAACATACCAGTCTGAGAAGGCTCTTGATATCTATGACCATGTTCTTCCCGAGATTAAAAAAACAAATTCAAATATTGACCTTCCTTTGGTTTTGTACAATATTGCAATCCTGCATTTTAAAAAAGGGGATTACAACCAGGCGGTGATCGATGCCAAGGAGTGTTTTCGCATTTCAAAGGAGGCCGACATAAAAACCTATATCCTGATATCGGCAGGCCTTATCAGCCTGAGTTACGAGAACCTGGGGCAATACAGGGAGGCATTCGAATACAGCAAGATCGCCTACCTGGGAAGAATTGAATATTACCAAAAGGATATCGATGTCAAGGTGAAAACCATGCAGTATCAATTCGAGATTGAGCGCAAACAGAAAGAGATCGATAACCGAACCATGATCCTTCGTTTTCTCCTGGTCTCCTACTTGCTGATGTTGCTGATGACCTCGATATTTATCGCGATTCTCATAGTAAAAAATAAAAGAAAGAAATTACTGAACGAGGAGCTGAACAAAAGGAACCTGGTCATTTCGCATCAAAACGACCAGCTTGCGGTCGTAAATGCGGAGAAGGATAAATTTTTCTCCATCATTGCACACGATCTGCGGGGGCCCTTCAACGGTTTTCTCGGGCTTACTCAGGTAATGGCAGAAGATTTGCCATCTATGAGTCCCGACGAGATTCAGACTATTGCCCAATCGCTTAATAACTCTGCATCCAATTTATACAGTTTGCTGGAGAACCTGCTTACCTGGTCACAACTGCTGAGGGGATTAACCCCCTTCAACCCTGTACCGGTCAGATTGCTGCCCCTGGTTGAAAAAAGCCTCCAGCCGGTTCTGGATGCGGTCATGAAGAAGGGGATCGGCCTCACCTGCCTTGTGCCGGATGACCTGGAGGTGTTTGCCGATGAAAACATGATTGAATCAATCATCAGGAATCTGACCTCCAATGCCGTGAAATTTACAAAAAAAGGGGGTGCGATAACCATTACAGCAAAGGCAGTTACCCAAAAATCAATTGAATTCCGCATACGGGATACCGGTATCGGCATGAATGAGCAGATACTCCAGAACCTTTTCAAACTTGACCATAACGCCAGCCGCAGGGGCACCGAAAACGAACCCAGTTCAGGCCTTGGACTGATCATCTGTAAGGAGTTTGTGGAAAAGCACGGGGGGCAGATCCGGGTGGAAAGTGAAGAAGGGAAAGGCAGCACCTTCTGTTTTACAATCTGACTACATACCAGCGCTATACACCTTTATCCTAAAGAAATCGGATGCCTATGGAAGGAATACAGATATGAGCTTCCAGGATAAAACCAGGGATGAACTTATCCTGGAACTGCTTGAGCTTCAAAAAAAAATCGATTCCCTTGAATCACCCGGTAAACGGGACGTGACAAAACAAGTCATTGGCCATCCCGGCATACCCCTCGGTGAAGATCTCAACTGTTCCATACTCCATGCCTCCCCGGACAATATAACGATCACGGATCTGCAAGGGCACATGCGCGCGGTTTCTCCTGCAGCACTTAAAATGTTTGGATATGACCATGAGCGTGAAATGATCGGGAAACTGGTATCGGATACAATTATTCCTGAGCAACTTGAACGCGCCTCCTCAAAACTGGCCCTCATCCTCCAGGGGGTCAAACCCGGATATGGTGAATACAGGGGTTTGAGAAAAGATGGCACCACCTTCGACATCGAGGTGAACGGAGATTTCATCCCCGATGATAAAGGAAACCCGGCCAGGATGATATTCATTGTCAGGGATATTACCGGTCGCAAGCGGATGGAAGAGCGCCTGGTACAAACCCGCCAGAATTACGAAACATTCTTTAATACTATCGATGAGTTTCTCTTTGTCCTGGATGAGCAGGGGAACATTATCCATACCAATTCAACTGTAATTAACCGGCTGGGATATACTGCCGCGGAGCTTGCCGGAATGCCGGTGCTTATGGTTCATCCGCCCGAACGCAGGGATGAAGCAGGCAGAATTGTGATGGAGATGCTGCAGGGGCTTGCTGAATACTGCCCAGTCCCGCTGATGACCAAATCGGGCAGCCAGATACCCGTCGAAACGAGGGTTAACGCGGGATTCTGGGATGGCAAACCGGTTATATTCGGTGTGACAAAAGATATTTCGGCTATCCGGTTTTCGGAGGAAAAATTTTCCAAAGTCTTTTTTCTCAACCCGTCCGCCTGTGGCTTAAGCGACCTGGTTGACCATACCTATGTGGAGGTTAATGAAGCATTTTACACCCTGTTTGGTTTTGAAAAAGATGAGGTACTGGGTAAAACTGCTCTGGAACTTGGGATCTTCACCGCTGAAACACGGGATGCAGTTTTATCGAAGGCAGACTGTAAGGGAAATGTTTCCAATATCGAGACAGAGCTGTTTGCAAAGAACGGCGATATTAAATACGTGTTGTTATCGTCCGATAACATTTATGTCCAGGATAAGAAATACCGGTTCACGGTTGTCCAGGACATCACCGAACGTAAATTTGCCGAAAATGCCCTGCGGGAGAGTGAACTGAGATATAAGACCCTTTTCCGGACCTCTCCGTCGGGGATCATGGTACTGGACAATGAAGGTACTATTCTCGAAGCGAACGGCACAATTTCGAAAACCACCCTCTACCCCATTGACGAACTGGAAGGAGACAATGTGATGAAATTGGCTGTTCCCTCCAGGCGCCATCTTGTTGCCGAAAATATCAGACAAATACTTGCGGGACAAATCCTGGAACAGGAAATTGCAAATCAAAGAAAAGACGGGACTTTATGTGAACTGATCCTGAGGGAGACCGCCATTACCCTGCCCAACGGGAAACGCGGAATTCTTTCAGTTTCGAACGACATCACCGAACGCAAGCGTGCGGATGATGCACTGAAGGAAAGTGAAACCCGGTTCAAGCGGTTATTTGAGCGGCATAACGCCATTATGCTGCAGATAGATCCGGGTTCAGGAGCTATAGTGGATGCCAATGATGCAGCCGCGGCGTTTTACGGCTACGATAAAAACACCCTGAGGACAATGAATATCAACGGGATAAATTCATTGCCGGATGGGGAAATCCTTACCAACCGCCATAATGCCATCGAAGACCATCGTAACTGTGTTATTTATTCACACCGGTTGGCCAGCGGGGAAATCCGAACGGTGGAAGTCCACTCCTCCCCGATTGATTTCCAGGAGAAAAAGATTCTTTTCTCCATCATTCACGACATTACCGAACGCAAACAGTCGGAAAGGGAGATACAGAAGAAAAACGAGGAGCTGGTCAAACTTAATACTGAAAAGGACAAGTTCTTTTCCATCATTGCACACGACCTGCGAAGTCCGTTTAATTCATTTTTAGGGCTGACCCAGATCATTGCAGAAGAACTCCCCGACCTGACCATGGATGAGATCCATAATTTCGCGGTCTCCATGCGGAATTCGGCGGTTAATCTTTACCGGCTGCTCGAAAACCTGCTCGAATGGTCGATGCTGCAACGGGGGATTACCAGGTTCAGCCCCGAACCATTCCTTTTGTTGCCCAGGGTAACGGAGTTCCTGGTACATTCTGCTGATCCTGCCCGTACCAAGGAAATTGAAATAACATATGATATACCGGAAGAGATGGAGGTCATTGCAGATGTTCATATGATCGAAACGGTTATCCGCAACCTGGTATCAAATGCCGTGAAATTTACCCCCAGGGGAGGAAAGGTTGTGCTCAGGGCAAAGTTTTTACCCGGAAATTCAGTTGAAGTATCGGTGAACGATACGGGAATCGGAATGAGCAAGGAGATGATCGACAAGCTGTTCAGGCTCGATGTGCAACCATTCAGGAAAGGAACCGAAGGAGAGGGCAGCACGGGTCTCGGGTTGATTATCTGCATGGATTTTATTGCAAAGCATCAGGAAAAGATATGGGTTGAGAGCGAAGAGACGAAGGGAAGTACATTTTTTTTCTCATTGGCCGGTGGCCATAAAAACTGACTTATGGAAACCATTGACAGTGCAGGAAAGCCTGCTGCAACAATGAATGAGTTTAAGTTTGAGGATATTTTCGATATAGAGGAGATCCAGCATCTCCAGGACCTGTTTGCCGATGCCAGTGGAGTGGCCTCCATCATCACTAATCCCGACGGCACGCCGATTACCCGACCCAGTAATTTCTGCCGGCTTTGTAAAGATATCATTCGTACCACCGAAAAGGGAAGGGCCAACTGCTTTACCTCTGATGCCATCATTGGCAGGCAGAATCCGTCAGGCCCCGTCGCACAGCCCTGTTTAAGCGGGGGGCTGTGGGATGCAGGCGCCAGCATTACGGTTGGAGGTATCCATATTGCCAACTGGCTGATCGGGCAGGTGCGCAACGAGGAGCTGGATGTTCACCAGATGATACGATATGCGGATGAAATCGGTGTTAACCGTGATGAATTCCGAAAGGCCCTGCTGGAGGTGCCGGTTATGCCGAGGAGCCAGTTTACAAGGGTGTCGGATATGCTGTTTGCTTTTGCCAAAGAGCTTTCGGAAAAAGCCTACAACATTTTGCAACTGAAAAAGGTGATTGCTGAAAAAGAGAAGGCAACTGCCCTGTTAAGGGAAAGTGAAGCGAAATACCTGGATATTTATCAGACCGTATCAGATGGTATCGCCTACATGACCCTTTCCGGGAAAATCCTCTCTATGAACAATTCGCTCGAACGGATTCTTGGAACCTCGTGGGAGGCGGTTGTTGACAGGAATGTCATTGACATGGCAAAGCTATTGTTGTCGGAAAAGGCAATGAGTGCGCTTATTCCTGAATTAACAAAACTGATGCAGGGGATCGCCCCCCCTCCATTCCAACTGGAATTCAAAGACAAAATCCTGGAGATCAGTGCCTCAGTCAACGAGGTTACCCACCGGATTACCGTTGTGGTCCGTGATATCACGGAGCGCAAACTTGCGGAGGTGGAGCTTGAGGAGAGCAGGGAAAAATACCGCGGTTTGAGTGAAGCAGCCTTTGAATCGATATTTCTTTCTGAAAAGGGAAAATGTATAGAACAAAACCTGGCAGGGGAAAAAATGTTTGGATATACAACGGAAGAGGCTCTCGTGAGGTATGGAACCGACTGGATCGTTCCGGAAGACAGGGAAATGGTCATGAACAACATGCTCAGGGGTTTTGAGGAACCTTATGAAGCAACCGCACTGCGAAAAGACGGCACAACGTTTCCCTGCATCCTGAACGGCAAAATGATGTTCTATAAAGGTAAGCAGGTGAGGGTTACCTCGCTGACCGATATTACAGAGCGGAAAAAAGCGGCAGAAATATTGCGTGAAAGCGAGGAGCGGCTGCGTACCCTCATCGAGGCCACTCCCGATACCATCTGCTTTAAGGACGGGCAGGGCAGGTGGCTGATAGCAAACGAAGCGAATCTCAGTTTGTTTAATATGAGGAATATTGATTACCATGGTAAAACCGATGCAGAACTGGCAGAATTTATTGACCCATTGTATAAGACGGGATTCCTGGCCCGGAAACTGTCTGATGAGGAGACATGGATTTCACGGAAAGTCAGCAGGAGGGAAGTAATAATATATGGACCCGATGAAACAGGACGAAGCTTCGACCTGATCAAGGTTCCCGTGTTTAACCCCGATGGCAGCAGGAAAGGGCTGGTTGTCCTGGGAAGGGATATTACGGAAATGAAAAGGGCCGAAAAAGTGACCCGGCAGCTGTCGCGCGGTATAGAACAGAGCCCGGCTGCCATTGTGATCACCGGGGCAGACGGAAGAATTGAATATGCGAACCCAAAATTTACGGAGATTACACAGTACCCCCTAAATGAGTTCCTGGGTAAAGTTGTACGCATTCTGAGCAGCGAAGAAAACACCCCGGAATTTCATCGGCAAATATGGCAAACCATCACCTCCGGAAAGGAATGGAAGGGTGATTACATGAGTCATAAGGTCGGCGGGGAGGAATACTGGGCATCGGTCTCCATCTCTCCCATTGTCGACCAGGACGGGAATATCTCCAACTTCATCATCGTCATAGAAGATATCACCGACCGGAAAATTATGATCGAAGAGCTCATGGTCGCTAAGGAAAAGGCGGAGCAGAGCGACCGGCTCAAATCGACCTTCCTGGCCAACATGAGCCATGAAATCAGGACACCCATGAATGCCATAACCGGGTTTGCCGGGCTGCTGATCGACCCGGAAACCAGCCCGGAAGACCGGGTGTTGTTTGCAAACATTATCCAGTCGCGCTCGGATGACCTGATGCGCATTATCAACGACATCCTGGAGATTTCACGGATTGAATCGGGGAATGCAACCATCCAGATGAATAATGTGGATTTGGGGCGCTTATTGAAGGAGATTGAGGCGGTCACTGCCAGGAAAATGGAACGGCTGAACAAATCTCATCTTTCGGTTACCTGCGATATTCCTGCCGGAACTTCGGGGGTCTCATTCGTCAGTGATTCCTTTATAATCAATGAGATCTTTACAAACCTCCTTGACAACGCCATCAAATTCACCCATAACGGATCGGTCAGGTATGGTTATGAAACTCCTGCAAACAACAGGATAACCTGCTATGTGACTGACACCGGGATCGGGATCGCCCCCGAAAACCACGCTTTAATCTTTGAACATTTCCGCCAGGCGGAAAAAGAAAACCCGCACCTCTACGGAGGAACCGGGTTGGGCCTTTCAATATCCAAAGGATATCTCGCCCTTTTGGGCGGTGAAATCCGGGTGGTTTCAAAGCCGGGACAAGGCAGCACCTTTTATTTCACGATTCCATTTAACCAAACAGGTACCGGCAATTTTCAGGATACACACCGCAGGCAGCCCGACGATACAGGTAAACCGGATAGTCATTTTAACTGGGGCGGGAAAAAAATCCTGCTTGTAGAGGATGAAGCAACGAATATGAAACTGCTGAAAATCCTGCTTAAACATTCGGGAGCGGAACTCCACAGTGCCACCAGCGGAAACGAGGTCAGGCAATTGTACGACCGGCTTGAAATTTTCCACCTCGTCCTGCTTGATGTCAGGTTGCCTGATGCCAACGGGTGGGATCTTGTAAAAGAGATAAAGGCACTGCGCCCCGATCTGCCGGTGATCGCTCAAACCGCCTATGCTATGTCGGGCGACAGGGAAAAAAGCCTTTATGCCGGGTGCGATGATCACATTTCGAAACCGATCAAAAAGGAACTTTTGCTAAAGATGATTTCGGGATTTTTTGATTAATTGTATTTCAAATTCAATTTTCCACCGGCACCTGCCCTGTCAACACTTCGCTGTACGCCGCTTTTTCCCGGTCCGGCCCATGGCACCGACCTTATTTATATAACCGGCTGCTGACGGCATCCTGCAGCCTGCAGTTTTCGAATCACCTCCGGCAGACGCGGTTTTCACGGCAATTTCCAGGGCATAATCCTTCAGGGATGCGATATAGGAACCTGCACAAATGATGAAACCGTTCATGGCATAACGCACCCTCGCGGGTGACAGCTCCATTTCCTCCGCTATCCGGCCGAGCAGCAACCTGATGTGGTTTAAATCAAGTGTCGTATCGGGCCATACAGAAACAATGGCGGAAAAGGTGGCCCAGCCGGTTGCCGCGATCTGCTCATCGGGAGATTCAATCCATTCCGAAGCAAGCAGGTACCCTTCGCTGCTTTCACTTGCGACCCAGGGAACCGTATATTCGCTGATCGCACCGCCATAGGCGGTTTCAGCCCATTGCCGGATAATACCAGCCGGCATCTTTGAACCGTCGGCCATCAGACCGGCCAGGTACATGGCATCATAAACTCCTGTTCTGAAGAGATCTGCGGCGAGTTCGCTGCTTCCCTTCTCCTTCTTAAGAACTTTCTTCAGTGCTTCAACTTTAACGCCAAAAACAGGCTCTTTTGCCCCATGTTTCAGCAGGATTCTTTTTGTCTGGTCGCTGCCCAGCGACCGCAGGATTTCAACTATTTCTTCTGCATTCATAGATATGACTTTTGATAAAGTTTATTTTTACTTAGCAGTCCGTTCCTGCAAAGCTATGGACAAATCCTGAAACTCTGTTCACCCGCCCGCCCGTTATGGTACCTGGCGGACCGCACCAGACAAGGAAGAAAATACGCGCCAGGATTTGCAGGAATCCGGTGTATTGACACAGCGATGCCGGCTTTTTGAAACCGGCTCGCCATTTAATTGTAATTTTGTACCGGAATGGTTAGACCAGGTGAAGGTGATGAGATTTTACCGTAATGCGTTCTCGTTATAAAAAGCAAGCTGATATGTACGAAAAAAAAGAGAAAAAACCATCTGAAGACAAGCCCAGGCTTACGATGCTGTCGGAGTTGGGTGAATTTGGGCTGATCGAACGGCTGACGCGCAATGTAACGATACACCATCCCGGAACCCTTAAAGGAATCGGGGATGATGCCGCGGTAATCGACGCCGGGAACAAGGTGATGCTCATCTCCACCGACCTGCTCGTCGAGGGAATTCATTTCGACCTGACCTATATGCCGTTCAGGCACCTTGGTTACAAGGCCGCTGTTGTTAACATCTCTGATATTGCAGCCATGAACGGCATTCCAAAACAGATGACCGTCTCGCTTGCTGTCTCCAGCCGTTTTTCGGCCGAGGCCCTCGATGAACTCTATGCCGGGATCGTTACAGCCTGCGACAAATACAAGGTCGACCTGGTGGGAGGCGATACGAGTTCGAATGTCAAGGGACTGACGATATCTGTCACAGTTGTCGGGGAGGCAAAAAAAGAGGAGGTAACCTATCGCAGCGGGGCCCGTACCGGGGATCTGCTCTGCGTTACAGGCGACCTCGGCAGTGCCTTTATCGGCCTGCTGATCCTTGAACGGGAAAAATCGGTCTTCAGGGTTGACCCGAACATGCAGCCCGAACTGACCGGGTTTGACTACCAGATCGGACGGCAGTTGCGACCCGAGGCACGCACCGATGTGCGTAACCTGCTGATCGGCCTTGGGATTAAACCTACCTCCATGATCGATATTTCAGACGGGCTGGCTTCGGAAATCCTCCATATCTGCAAACAATCGGGCGTAGGTTGCAAACTGTTCGAAGGAAAGATCCCCATCGAGGAACATACCCGTGAACTTGCAAAAGAGTACAAAATCATACCGAGCGTCGCCGCCCTGAGCGGCGGTGAAGATTATGAACTTCTTTTCACGGTCGGGCAGGACGATTACGAAAAAATAAAGGATGTGGCGGGTATCACCATCATCGGCCATATGACCGCGGCTGCCGAGGGGAAGCAAATGATCACCCCCGACGGAAAATCGGTTGCGATAACAGCACAGGGATGGGATGGGATGCGGAAATAGGTAAAAATCACAGACTACAAAACAGGAGCCCCGGCCAGGTGGGAACAGCAGAGCTGTATGTCATGAATAACACTATGCCAGCGATTTCAGGACCGATTCGGTTTTCATCAGCATCGCGTCGTCAAAATCGAGATGGGTTACAAACCTGACCGTCCGGGGATCTATAGGCAACGCATGGATGTCTTCCTCTTTTAACCTGGCCAGGAATTCCCCGGCACCCCCATTTTTCCTGAGGGTGAAAATCACAATGTTGGTTTCGACCGGGATTACATGTTCAACGAACGGAAGGTTTGCCAGTAAATTCCCGAGGTGCCTGGCCCTGTCGTGATCCTCCCCGAGACGGTTAACGTTGTTGTTCAATGCATAAATCCCGGCAGCGGCAAGGTACCCTGCCTGGCGCATGGCACCGCCAAATGCTTTCCTGACCCCGCGGGCACTTTTTATGAAGGTCTTATCCCCGAGAAGCAGGGAGCCGACGGGCGCACCCAGCCCTTTCGACAGGCATACCGAAACAGAATCGAACAAAGCGGCATACTTCTCCGGTGGCTCTCCGGTTTCGGCCAGCGCATTGAACAACCTTGCCCCATCCAGGTGAAACTTAAGGCCATGCCTCCTGCATACCTCAGAAATCGCTGCCAGGTTCTCATAGCGGTAAATGGTGCCGCCTCCCTTGTTCATTGTATTCTCTGCCTCCACCAGCGATGTTACAGGACGGTGAATGTCATCAGGGTTTATATGGCTTTCCACCTCCTCAGCGGTGATCACGCCGCGGGGGCCATCAAGAAGGCACACCGATGCCCCCGAATTGCGCATGATCGAGCCCCCCTCGTAGTAATAAATGTGTGCATATTTATGGCAGATCACCTCATCCCCCGGCCGGGTGTGAACATTGATGGCTACCTGGTTGGTCATGGTTCCGGAGGGGCAGAAGAGAGCGTCATCTTTCCCGAACAAGTCAGCAACCTGCCTTTCAAGCTGGTTAACTGTAGGATCATCGCGAAACACATCGTCTCCAACCTGTGCCGAAAACATGGCTTCAAGCATCCCCTTTGAAGGCCTGGTCACAGTATCGCTTCTCAAATCGATCATGGTTGTTCAGGTTAATTCATTATTATAATCCCACTGCCAGGCAATTCCTGCATTTTGCAGGGCTTTTGAAAGTTTTTGTCCCGGTCTCACTGCCCCAGATAACGTCGCAACAAACCAACCAGCTCTCCTGTACGCATGGGTTTCGAGAGATAATCGACACAACCTGCCTGGAGTGCCTTTTCCCGGTCGCCCGACATGGCATAGGCCGTGGTGGCTATAACCGGGATATCATTGCGCATCTCCAGTATCATCCGGGTAACCTCCTGCCCGGGAATATCCGGTAAT
>JBAXFZ010000104.1:0-11009 GCA_037139685.1 Bacteroidota bacterium | reverse complement strand
ATCCGCCTGGACTGTACCACGAACCTGGCTCAGCGCCTCCTTTTTAATCTTTTCATAAACGGTCTCCGGCAACACCTGGTCGCCTGTGACACCGAGCAGCATCAATCCAAGTCCGTCGTTGCCTTTCGGGAGGTCGCCCTGGTAATGGGGGCGACGGGTTCCTGCTTTTTTATAAATGGCTTCGATCTTTTTTTCAACCTCCCCTTCCATTCCCTGCTGCCGGATATATTTTTCGCACTGCTGATCGATGGCGGCATTCATGAAATAGCCCACCATGGCTGGTGCAGGGCCGTTGATGGTCATCGAAACGGAGGTGTTGGGATTCACCAGGTCGAAGCCTGAATAGAGCTTCTTGGCATCGTCGAGGCAGGAAATGGAGACCCCGGCATTGCCGATCTTGCCATAAATATCGGGACGCAAATCGGGGTCAAAGCCATAAAGGGTCACCGAGTCGTACGCCGTTGAAAGCCTCACGAAGGGCATGCCGAACGACACATAGTGAAACCTCTTGTTTGTGCGCTCCGGGCCGCCCTCGCCGGCGAACATGCGGGTCGGGTCCTCGCTTTCGCGTTTGAAGGGGAACACACCTGCTGCATATGGAAATTCACCAGGAACATTTTCCTTCAGGTTCCATTTGAGAATATCACCCCAGGCTTCATACCCGGGCAGCGAAATTTTCGGAATTTTCAGGTGGGAGAGCGATTCGTAATGGGTCTCTATCCTGATCTCCTTATCCCTGACTTTGAAAACATAAAAGTCATCGCGGTATGATCTTACCTTTTCATCCCAGTTTTTCAGGATTTCGTGGTTTGCCGGGTCGAGTAGTTTCAGGGTTTGTTCATAAAGCAGGTCCAGCTCAAGCATGGTTCCTGTTTTGTTCAGGCTCCCCGCCCTTGCAGGTTGGGTGGATTTGGTGGCTGGCCCTGACAGGGCTTCGATTGTCTGGGCGATGGCATACAACCGCTGGGCAATTTTAGCCTGGGCGGTTGTCCATCGATTGTATGCACGGTTTGCCTCGGCGATTTCGGCCAGGTAGCGTGTGCGTGAAGGGGGGATGATAAAGATCTTGTCGGCAGTTTCTGCGTCCTCAGCAAACCGGCTCGGCAGGGCGATTTGCGTAATTGTTTTTATGCCTGAAACAAGGGCACGGTAAAGATCGTTTACGCCCGGATCGTTGAACTGGGAGGCAACGGTTCCATATACCGGCATCTCCTCCACCGGGATATCGAAAAATTTGTGATTCCGCTGGTACTGTTTTTTCACATCCCGCAGGGCATCCAGTGCTCCGCGCTTATCGAATTTGTTAATGGCAACAAGGTCGGCAAAATCAAGCATGTCGATCTTTTCTAGCTGGCTGGCGGCGCCATATTCAGGGGTCATAACATAGAGGGTGACATCGCTGTGGTCGACGATCTCGGTATCGGATTGCCCGATCCCGGATGTTTCAACGATCACCATGTCAAAACCGGCAACTTTTGTAATGTTGATGGCATCCCTTACATATTTCGAAAGAGCCAGGTTCGATTGCCTGGTGGCGAGTGAACGCATATAGACCCGCGGGTTGAAGATGGCGTTCATCCTGATGCGGTCGCCCAGCAAAGCCCCTCCCGTCTTGCGTTTCGTGGGGTCGATTGAGATAATGGCCAGTGTTTGATCGGGCATGTCGGCCAGGAACCTGCGCACGATTTCATCAACCAGTGAAGATTTGCCGGCACCTCCGGTGCCGGTGATTCCCAGGACCGGTATGTTTTTCCCGGAGGCCTCCAGGCTGATGTTGTCAAAAAACGTCCTGCCCTTTTCAGGGTAATTTTCCGCTGCAGAGATCAACCCTGCTATCTCTTTCACATCTTTGTTCCGTATTTTTCCGAGATCATACGTTTCCTTGTTCCCAACGGGGAAGTCACATTGCTCCAGCAGGTCGTTGATCATCCCCTGCAGGGTCATTTTCCGCCCGTCGTCGGGCGAATAGATCCGGGCAATGCCATATTCGTGAAGCTCGCTGATCTCGCCGGGAAGGATCACCCCTCCCCCGCCTCCGAAAATTTTAATGTGTCCGCAGTTCCGTTCCCTGAAGAGGTCGAACATATATTTAAAATATTCCATATGCCCCCCCTGGTATGAGGTGATGGCCACCGCCTGCGCATCTTCCTGGATGGCACAGTCGACAACTTCGCGTACCGACCGGTTATGGCCGAGATGGATGACTTCGGCCCCGCTTGACTGCAGGATCCTCCGCATGATGTTGATCGCGGCGTCGTGCCCGTCGAAAAGTGATGCCGCAGTTACAATGCGGATATGGTGCTGCGGTTTATAAACTTCGGGATTGTTCATTTTTCAGCTCGTTGTTACGCCTTTTTCTACACAAAAGATACAACAGGACACCATGCAAAAAGACCTGTTGTGATCTCATGTGTAATTGTTGTAAACATTGTCAGGGTATCCACCCGACTTATTAAAATATCAGTCAGTCATAAGGGCCCTGGAGATGATCATCAGCTGGATTTCGCTGGTCCCTTCATAGATCTGGGTCAGTTTGGCTTCACGCATCAGGCGCTCGACATGGTATTCCTTCACATAGCCATACCCCCCGTGAATCTGCACGGCTTCGGTGGTTACATACATGGCGGTTTCGGCGGCATAGTATTTGGCCATGGCGCTGGCGGTCCCGTAAGGTTGACCCTGGTCTTTCAGCCAGGCCGATTTAAGGCAAAAATAGCGTGCAGCTTCGATGCGCGTATGCATTTCGGCCAGTTTAAAGGCAATGCTCTGGTGGTTGATGAGTTCGGTCCCAAAGGCCTTGCGCTCCTTTGAATATTTCAGGGCGCGTTCAAAAGCTCCCTGTGCGATCCCGAGTGCCTGCGAGGCAATGCCGATGCGGCTGCCTTCAAGGGTTTTCATGGCAAACTTGAATCCGAATCCATCTTCGCCGATCCGGTTTTCCTTGGGAACGATCACATCGGTAAACATGACCGAGTGGGTGTCGCTGCTGCGCATTCCCATTTTGTCTTCATGGGGGCCCAGCGATATGCCGGGCGAATGGCGATCGACCAGGAAGGCATTGATTCCCTTGTGCTTTTTTTCAGGATTTGTCTGGGCGATCAGGACATAGGTCGATGCTGAATTTCCGCTGGTGATCCAGTTTTTTACCCCGTTTACAAGGTAATGATCCCCCATGTCGATGGCGGTGGTACGCTGGGAGGTGGCATCAGAACCAGCCTCCGGTTCCGAGAGCAGGAAAGCGCCGATCTTCTCCCCCCTTGCAAGTGGTTTGAGCCACTGCTGCTTTTGTTCTTCCGTCCCGAAAGCCTCTATTCCATAACAAACCAGTGAATTGTTTACCGACATGATCACAGAGACGGAACTGTCAATTTTCGAAATTTCCTCCATGGCCAGCACATAGGAAACCGTATCCATGCCTCCTCCGTCATATTTAGCATCGACGAGCATTCCAAGGAAACCCAGTTCAGCCAGAGCCTTGACATGGTGTGTTGGAAATTCGGCTTTTGCATCGCGTTCGAGGACGTCCTTGATCAGTTCGCGCTGGGCATAATCCCTTGCTGACTGCTGGATCATGATTTGTTCTTCAGTAAATTCGAAATTCATGGTTGATTGTTATAAGATACACATTATAAATAACTTGGACTATTCTGCATACAAAAATACAATTTATTTCCTTGCATACCAAGCCGGGGCCAGCCCTATTGCAAAAAACTTCAGGACTTAAAGATCAATAAAAGAGGCTGTCTCATGGTATTTGAAACAGCCTCTATAGTCAATTGTCAACTTCTTTATATAACCTGCTCCCCGGAAATCCTTCAGGGGGTTAACTGCGGTAAGCTTTGATGTGCCTGTTATTTCTGTCTTTCATAGGTGATCTTGACATCAGCCACCTTTGCGTGTTCGATGATAACGATCCTGTCCTTTGAGATTTCTTCGATATCGATTACAAACTTCGATTTTGTGGCAAGGTTTTTTGCAACGATGCGGGTCCCTTTGCCCTTCATTTTCCAGGTGGCATGCATGGGCTTGCTCGGATAGTTTTTAACAGCTGTCTTATTGGCAAAAATCTCCATGGTTGTGCGCATTTCGGTTTGAACAAACCTGTCGATGGAAGCCTCTATCTTGCCGCTGTTGACGCCACCCCTGGATTCTCTTCCGGGTTGCGGGGCCTTTTTTGCAGTATCGGACGAATGGGCGGTTTTTGAGACGATAGCTGACGAGTCAATGATCTTTTCAACCTTGACCGGTTTCCATATCCCCACGATGATTTTTTCATTCGGATGGGGGCCAATGGCACAGGAGGCAAGGAAAAGTAACGCTAATGCAAAGAGGGAAAAGGCAAAGGTTTTGTTTCGGTTCATATTCAATTTTTGTTTTTATAACGGGATTTATGGATTTTTATTATAGAACTTTAGATACATCAACGGTTGAATCATGGTTATTTATCTTCACATCGAAGCCACGCTTCTGAAAAACCGAGATCATCCGCTTGTTATCGGTGGTGGTCTGGGCAACGATTTTCTTCAGTTTTCCGCCTTCAGCCACCCCGAGACAAAAGTCGGTGAGGATATTTCCAAGATCCTTCTGCTGCCATGCATCCACGATCAGCACGGCATATTCCACCGTTTCGTGATCGGGATCGGCCACCAGCCTTCCCACCCCAATGAGCTTTTTCTGCCCGTTTTCGATGATTTCGGCCACGATGGCAATTTCCCGGTCGTAATCGATGTAGCAATAACGGGTGGCAACCTCATGGGTCTCCCAATGAAAGAAATAGCGGAACCGGCTATATAGTGATTCTTTTGAACAGGAACCGAGCATTTCGAGCCAGAGCGGTTCGTCTTCAGGTTTTATGGGGCGCAGGAGCACCGGGGTGCCATCCTGCAGGATGGTTGATTTTACATATTTTTCAGGATAGGGATGCAGGGCCAGGTGAGACCATGGATCCTCCTTGCGCCATTTGATGTTCCTGTCCACCACGATGCGCGCATCCAGGGCCACGGCATCGTCGGGCGTTACAAGCAGCGGGTTGATGTCAAGCTCGGTGATTTCGGGGTAATCGGCTGCCAGGTATGAAAGCCTGATCAGCACCTGGATCAGCTTGTCAATGTTTTTGGGAGGGGCACCCCGGTAACCTTCAAGCAGCGGATAAATTTTAAGCGACTCGATCATATGGCGGGCAAGCCTTTCGTTCAGCGGGGGGAACCCCAGGGCTTTGTCACCAAAAAGCTCAGCCGTAATTCCTCCCATGCCCACCATCAGGACTGTGCCAAAAACACTGTCCTTTTTGATTCCCAGGATCATCTCCACGGCATCTTTAGGGGAGACCATTTTCTGAACAGTTATGCCGTCAATACGGGCCTCGGGATATTTTGCCTTTACCGATTCCATGATTCGTTCCCAGGCAGCGCGCACCATCTTGTCGGTGCCAAGGTTCAGCTGCACCCCCCCTGCATCGGATTTATGGGTTATATCGGGTGATTGGATTTTCAGAACGACCGGGTACCCGATCCGGGCAGAGATCTCAATCGCCTCTTCGGCACTGGAGGCAAGGAATGGCCGCGTGGTGGATATCCCGAAGTTTTCAAGCATCCCTTTGGAGATGTTCTCAGGAAGGATCGAAGCCTCCCCTTCGGTCATCCGGGTGAATGCTTCGCGCAATTGCTGCCGGTCGAGGTTAAACTCAACCGGAATATCTTTTGGCGTTTCGTAAAGCGTAGCCAGGTTCCGGTTGTAAGCCACCATGGTCATAAAGGCCCTGATAGCCTGCTCGGGTGTCTTATAGGAGGGAATGCCGCTTTCAACAAGGATGTCATCGGCCTCATGCATGCTTTGCCCGCCAAGCCAGGCAGCCAGGATTGGTTTTTTCGTCCCCGCAACCAGGGCGCTGATCTCCTTTGCCGTGGCATTAGGGTTGGTCATCGCCTGCGGGGTCAGGATTACAAGCACTGCGTCCACCCCCTTGTCGTTCAGAACGATCTGGGTGGCTTTTGCAATTCGTTTGGCACGTGCATCTCCAAGCACATCAACCGGGTTGCCATGCGACCAGAACTGGGGCAGGTTTTCATTCAACAGGGCCATGGTCTCCCCCGAAAGTTCCGCCAGGTGGCCGTTTGCCGCAATCAGGGCATCGGTAGCCATCACCCCGGGCCCCCCGGCATTGGTGACGATCCCCAGGCGCGGCCCCTGCGGGAAGCGGCTCCTTCCGATCAGTTCGGCAACGCTGAAAATATCGCCGATTTCGTACACCCTGGCAAGGCCGGCCCTTTGAAAAGCCGCATCGTAAACTGCATCTTCCGAAGCCATCGCCCCTGTATGCGATGCGGCAACCTGGGCCGATTCAGGGAACCGGCCGGCTTTATAAACAATGATCGGCTTTTTCCGCGCAAAGGCCCTGGCGGCCGTCATGAACTTCCTCGGGTTCCCGATTGATTCGATGTAAAGAATGATGCAATGGGTGTTTTCATCTTCCCCGAAATAATCTATCAGGTCGCCAAATTCAACGTCGATGCTGTTGCCGATTGAGACAAACTGCGAGAATCCTATTTTTCCTTCAATAGCCCAGTCGAGGACCGAGGTACACAGGGCCCCGGACTGCGAGATGAAGGCAATGTTGCCGGGCTTTGGCATGTCGGCGGCAAAGGAGGCATTGAGTTTTAGCCCCGGGACGATAATGCCGAGGCAATTGGGGCCGATGATCCGCATGCCCTCATAATTGCGGATTATCGCCTTAATCTCATCTTCAAGTTTCTTTCCCTCTTCGCCGATTTCCCTGAATCCGGCCGACATAATGATGATCCCGCGGATCCCGGATTCGCCGCACTCCCTGACAACCAGCGGCACCTTTTCGGCTGCCGTACAGATGATCGCAAGCTCCGGAACTTTTGGCAACGACTGAATGTCGGGGTAGCAGGGAATCCCCATCACCGCCTCATTGTCGGGATTTACCGGGTAAACAACGCCACGAAACCCGCCGCTGACAAGGTTGATAAGCACCTTCCCGCTAACGCTGTTGGGATTTGTCGTAACCCCGATAAGTGCGATCCTCTGTGGGTTAAAGATGTTGTTGAGCTTGTGGATATTCATATTAAACAGCGAAACAGCGAAATAGCGAAATAATGAAATGGTTAAATGGCGAAGTGGCGAAACGAAACGCAAAGTTAAGGTAAATTCGATTTTATAAACCCAGGAAAATAGGCTTATTTTGCACCCTCAAAACATACCCGGACTTATATGAAAAAACTTATCCCTGCTATTCTCTTCTTTTTGTTGGGATTGGCACAGTTTGTAATGGCACAAACAAAAGAACCTGCTTTGACCCCGGTTGAAACAAAACCCCCGGTTTTCGGGATCAATGTTACCGGCTTCGTGAATACCGACATCTTTTATGATTCACGCCAGACCATCATGGCCAGGGACGGTGACTGGCTGTTTTATCCCGATAATGTAAAACCTGATGCCGACGGCAGGGATATCAACACGCGCGGCACATTTGACATACTGAGCATCCTGACCAGGATTACAGGCAACATCACCGGGCCTGACATATTAAAAGCCAAAACTTCGGGGGTGATTGAAGGCGAATTTTACGGGAATATCCCTGCAGGCATAAATTCCTTCCGGTTAAGACATGCCTGGTTTAAACTGACCTGGCCAAAAACCGAGTTGCTGTTTGGCCAGTACTGGCATCCTTTATTTGCAATCGCATGTGCCCCTGAAACCATTTCGCTCAACACGGGCGCTCCATTCCTGGCTTTTGCAAGAAATCCCCAGGTAAGGGTGACGCAGCACCTTGGGAATTTCAGCCTGAGCCTGGCGGCCGTCTCACAACTCGACGCGACCAGTCCCGGTCCTGATGACCCCGGCACCAAATACCTGCGTAATTCGATCCTCCCGGAGTTAAATTTCCAGGTTCAATACGGCTTCAAAAATGAGCACTCGAAAACAGAGTTCCTGGTTGGGGCAAGTATTGATTACCTGATGCTGACCCCCCAGCTGAATACAAAGAAGGTGATAAAGGCGGCCTATGATACGGTTGTCAACAACATTCCAAAACACTACGACGCTGTTATTGCAAATTATAAGACAAATGAAAAAGCAACCTCCGTGGTTGTAAATTTTTTCACAAAAGTGCAGCTGGGAAACGTTACGATGAAGGCAGGAGGAATATACGGGGGCAACTGTTATGCACTCAATATGATCGGGGGATATGCCGTTAAAAGCGTGGTTGATCCGGAGAAAGGATTTGTTGACTATACCAGTATACGCACAGCTTCGGCATGGACGGATTTTAAAATCATCGTGAATAAATGGTCGCCCGGATTCTTTGCCGGGTTCAGTAAAAACCTTGGTGCGGCAGAAAACTTCATCGGGCCCATCTATTCCCGCGGAGCAAACATTGATTACCTATACCGGATAACTCCCCGCCTGAGCCTGACAGTGAAAAAACTCAAACTGGCCACCGAACTGGACTACACTGTTGCCGCCTATGGCACAACCGGTAAAAATGGCACTGTCGCCGATTCGAAAGAGATCGGGAACTTTCGGATAATGATGAGTTTGTTTTACAACTTCTGATCGTTGATTCAGAGGCCACTGGCTAAAGGAGATTCCGACAGGATCCCCCGGGGTTTCAATAGTGGGTCGGCTTTTTAGCGGCTGACCGGTTTTACCTGGTAGGTGGCCGGGGCCAGTGCTTTTGGGGTCCACAGGCTGAGAAAGCGGGCCACCTTGGTGGTGTCGTAGCCCTTTACATTCGGGTTGGGGTGCTCAAAGGAGTCAGAATCCTGGGTGTTCAGCCTTTTTCCATCTTTATCGAGAATGACAAAGACCGGGTAGCCAAACCTGTTGGGGTATCCGAATTCCGAAAAAAGGGCAAAATCACGCTTTTCTTTTTCCTTGGGCACATTGATCAGCAGGTAAACATAATTTTCCTTCATCAGGGAATCCAGCTTAGGTGTGCCGGTCACCATGGCGTGGAAGCGCAGGCACCACGGGCACCAGTTGCCGCCAAACTGAACAAGAACATTCTTGTTATCCTTCTTTGCCAGGTCAGTGGCCTTTTTCAGGTCGGCACGGATATCCTGGTTTTCATTATAGGGTTTGGCGGGTGCCTGTCCGAATGAGTTTACGGCTGAAAACTGAAAACCGAAAATTATCAGCAGGATGATGGTTTTGGCAAGATGGCTCATATTGAAGGAATTTGGCTGCTAAAATAGGAAAAATCCGGTTACAGGGTTCTTGTTTGCTGTTTTTTTGAGAATGCTTTTTTAATCGAAAGATAGTCGAGGTAATATAACACCTTCACCGAAAAGCTGTTGGATTGAGACGTGCTTAGCGTATTGCCCAGGTCGGTGAAATAGTTGTTCACCAGTTGGTCTCCCGAAGTGCTGATCGCATTTTTCCAGACGACGCTCATTTCACTTCCCGGGGCGAAATACCAGACAAACTGGAGATCTATTGTAAAGGCATTGAAGTTGATGTTCTGTCCATCAATAAAATCCGAGCCGGAGAGAGAGCCCTTTCGGTCAAGGGTATAGAATGAAAGATATTTTGCCTGAGACCAGTAATGCCGGGCCCTCATGGTAAGCGAGGTTTTCGTGTTGAATATGTATTTTGCGCTTAAAACGTTTGCAATGGTTGTAAGGTCCCTGCGGCCAAAAAAGATTGTGGGGTTCATCAGCGAATCGTACCGGCAGGAGACCCAGCCGCAGTTGTTAAGGTCCCTGGTAAACTGCATATCGAGGGTGACCGAGAAGCGGTTGCTGAAACGCAGGCGCGGGGTAAATCCGAAGTAATATTTGAAATTCAGGTTTTCCGGGCTGTTCATGAACCCGAAATTGTGGTGATACCTGAAGGATTTACGGTCGTTGGTAGCAAAACGCCATTCGAGCGTGTAGCTGAGCGGCATTTTATAAACCCGCCCCCATACCCTTGGTTCATAATAATCGTTATACCCCAGCGGCTGTATGTCAGCATAAAGGGCATTTATCCTGTATTTATCAAAGGTTATCGAATTGGTCAGGTTAAAATCAAGTGTCTTGAAGCTGTATGGTTTATTCAGTGTGAGGTAGATTATCTGCAGATCGGTTTGCGAATTCAGTATCTTCCCCCTGGGGTCAACCTCATACCACGAAAGCCTCAGCCGGTTATAGTCTTCATTGTTGTATGGCAGGTACCCCATGTCATTGGGATCGTAAGTGTTGCCGGTCTCCTGCCTGATGAGCTGGTATTGAAACCTGCCGCTCCCCTTCCCTACGGCAACAATATATTGGTGACCCAGATCCGGGGAGATTCCACTCCTGTATTTCTGGCTCAGGTTGAACCGTCCGAAAAACTGGAAGGTGCTTTTCCTGTTTTTCAGATTGGCTTCAGCCCCCGTGACATTGGCCGAATAACGGTCGCCGGGGCTCCAGTAATTGGTGTTTATCAGGGTAAGGTAGGAGTTGTTCTTCAGGTTCTGGTCAACAACCACGACATTGTAATTGGAGAAAGGCTGGGTCATGAGGCTGCGCTTTTTACCTGTAACGGTATCCTGCAGGGTCGCCCATGTATTGGTGGTAATACCGCTGAAAAAGCCGATTCCAAGCCCCTTTGAATTCCTCCCGGAGATCTTGGTTGCATTGACAAGCCTGGTCTGGCCGGGATTGTCGGTCACCTTCTCGTTTGCCCTGAGGCTGTCGTAAGGCATGTTGAAATTCCTGGGAGTGCTCCCCACCCGCCTGGTATAGAAAATTTCGCATTTATTGAATAGTTCGGTGGCCTCCGTAAAAAACTGCCGCTTTTCATCATACCTGATCTCGAAGGGAGTAAGGTTCAGCACTTTGTCGTCCGACTGCACCTGCCCGAAATCGGGGACCAGCATCATGTCGAGGGTATAGCTTTCATTGATGCCATAGCGCAGATCGAGGCCTCCGCGAAGGAACCACGACCAGTCCTTTAACTCGGGACTCTTTTCAAGATACCCGGAAATATAGGGCGAGAACGAGAGCCTCACCGTCCCCATCGAC
>JBAXFZ010000103.1:0-11028 GCA_037139685.1 Bacteroidota bacterium | reverse complement strand
CGTTAACAACAACAGTTCTTAACTTTTCTGTCTTAAAGAAAGGGAGTATTATAAACGCTCCGGGCGCAAGATTAAGAAATCGCTTCGATACATTTAAAGCTAATGATAATAAATTACATACATTGGAATATTGACCCTGAGATTTATATAATACCGGGGATTTCGATTAGATATTACGGCATTTTATTTGTCGGTGGATTAATCCTCTGTGTTTTTATCTTAAGCCGGATTTTTAAGCATGAAAATATTCCGCTTGTAAATTTAGAAAGACTATCTGTATATGGAATGATCGGAATATTTGCAGGGGCAAGATTAGGTCATTGTATAATTTATGAGCCGTCATATTATTTTAGTCATCCGTTGGAAATTATTCTTCCGGTTACCTTTCCTCCCGGCGGAGGAATAACGCTTACCGGGTACCAGGGATTGGCAAGTCATGGCGGAGTATTAGGATTGCTGATTGCCATGTATCTCTATTCCCGATCGACTAAACATTCAATGATTGATACAATTGATTTGATTTCGGTCGTTGCCGGATTGGGCTTTGGATTTATCAGGATCGGAAACTTTATGAATTCCGAAATCATCGGCATTCCGACAACAAAACCATGGGGTGTGATTTTTGAGCAGGCGGATAACGTACCCAGGCACCCGGCTCAATTGTACGAGGCGGTTTTTTATTTTATCATTTTTGCGTTTATGATGATTCTTTACACAAAAATGAGAGACAGGCTTAAGAACGGGTTCCTCTTCGGGCTTGCGACTGTTTTATTTGTAACGGCCAGATTTATTATTGAATTTGTAAAGGAGAACCAGGCCGGGTTTGAAAATGGTATGACATTAAACATGGGACAGCTTTTGAGTCTTCCTTACCTTGTATTGGGAATCGGATTTATCATTTATGGACTGAGAAAGACAAAACAAAGTTGAATCTTTGGTCAAATGACAACCATGAGCCCGGAAGTTACAAATATCATTATCAACATTTTACGTGATTACAATCCTGGGAACATCAAATTTCTCAGAAACCGGGTATAAAAGCTGACCTTGTCACTGAAGGTGCTGTTAAAAACAAAATTTTAAAAGACAGAATTCAAAAGGATCTTCAAATTATTTATCAAAACGGGTAAATTAATGCCAAACCGGTATCCTCAGTTAGGAAGTGAGCGATTATGGCACGTTGACCAACTATTGCTATGAAACTACTGCACGGCAGGGATATGAGCGGGGATTCAAAGTCATTTTTGGAAGTGATGTCACTTCAACTGACAATCCTGAAATGCAGGAACCCGAATTGCAGGTTTTAAGGAAGGGATTTGCCGAGATTATGGATTCAGAATATTTAATCAATAGCTTGAAATAATGGATTACACACAACGTTATCAATACATTATAGGGCAATCGATTAAAAGACGAAACTATATCCATCATTATTAAACAAATATTCTTCAGTATGAAAACACGGGGTATATTGATTCAAATGATAATTGTCGTTTTATCTGTTATTTTATTTTCTGCCGCAGGGATTCCGGATATTCAGAAGGAATTCGTAATGTTTGGAGATAATCTTTATGCAGCGCGTTGTGAAGTAACGAACCAGGAATACAGGGAATTTTTAACTGATCTTATTTCGACTAACCAGGCTGAAGAATACCTGAAATGCAGGTATGACTCCACCCAATGGATCAGGAAGTTTCCAATTTATAATAATGAAACACATCCCGGCAATTATCATTCTCATCCTGCCTATAACAAATATCCCATTGTGAATATTTCGATGGAGGGGGCATCATGTTACTGTAAATGGCTTACCGACAAATATAACAGCGACGCGAAAAGAAAATACAGGAAAATTCTTTTCAGGCTTCCGACTGAAAGCGAATGGGAAAAACTGGCCTGCCCGTTCCCCGGATATAAGTTGCCCTGGCCCGCTGCAGATAAAAACGGGAAGAGTTTTCGTGCCAATATAAAAATAAAAGATGCTTTGACCGGTAAAGACAATTATATGATTGACGGCGGACTGACCACCATCATGGTCGGCCATTACAAACCGAACAGGATGGGCATTTATGATGTAATCGGCAACGTATCTGAAATGACCTCAGATGGCAGGCAAAAGGGCGGGAGCTGGGATAATTATATTGATGAATGCAATACTGATAAGACACAATCCTATACGCTTCCTGATCCACGAGTCGGCTTCAGGGTAATCATGGAAATAAAAGAAAAATAGGTTGCCGCATGCCGGGCAACAAAATCCAACTGCCAACCATGAGAAAAATCTCAATCCTCCTGCTTATCCTTCTTGCAGCATCCGGATGCAAGAAGGATGAAAGTTCTCCTGCATACCGCAAATTAAAAAACTGCAATATAGGGTACCTCTTTTTCAGGGATGATATCCAGTTTTCAGATTTACAGCCGATCAGTTTCCCTCCCGGTGATTCAGCTCGTGTTTGTTCCTATAGCTATGATGAAGATCACCTGGCCAGAATCAGGGGTGGTTTTTTCCCCGTTCCCCAAGGGACAAACCTTACCGGCTATGTGTTTTCGGATTATGCCTATGATTCACTGGCAGTAAAGGATAACACCTTTTCCGCATTTTCAAAATTCATTGATGGTGGTGGAACAACCCATGAATACAGCACCAATCCCATTGTTTATTTTTTGGATTCTCAAAACAAGTTGCTAAAAATCAACATCAAAAATTCATTTTACCCGGATGGCTATGTATTAAATTACAAATATTCCGAAAACCTGGTAACAGAAGCGATTAATGACAGTATAACCAGGAGGAAGTTCTACATTGAAAATCAGAATCTTGTAAAAGTAGTAACAGAGCGGTACAACCCACCGGGTGTTCTTTACTGGAAAAAGGAAATTCTTTTCCGGGATTTTGACAATAAACCCAATCCATTTAAGAATATGTTCTACGTGAAGGGTGCTTTTTTCCGGGCGTTTTCAGAAAACAATTATCAAAGTTATACGATAAATTTATATAGTCAATTGCCTGACAGCACATTCGGTATTTATAGTACATCTAAGGTTTCAGCGCCGCTGTTATATAATTCTGATGGCTATCCCGAGTTTGGCGACTATGAATAATAAAATTCCGTGCCGGCGGGCATGCAGCAGGGCAATGCGGGCAACGTGGTAAAATAAATTCAAATTTCACGGATTGGATAATAAATTGTTGATCATATGAGTCAATTGATTGAATTTAATAAGATTAAAAAAACTGCACGAATTGCAGGATTATGGTATTCAGTCTTAGCCGCATGTTCGGGATATAGCTGGATGTACATTCAAAAAACTTTTACGCCGGGAAGTGCTGTTATAACTGTTCAAAATATCCTTGCGACTGAAAACCAGTATGTTATTTCAATCATTTGCAGCATTGCCGGGCAAATAGCTTTTATGTTCCTGGCATTGTCATTGTACCGCCTGTTTGAAAACGCAAATCGGTCGCAGGCAAGACTGATGCTTTCGATGGTTATTATTTCGGTTTCGGTCATGTTCGTAAATATTATTTTTCAAACAAGTGCCTTGGTATTATTAACCAGAACAAATTATTTCATCGCATTTACGAAAGCCCAGATTTCCGAATTGGCAACCATGTTCCTGCATTTTAATATTATCGGGGTATATGTTGTGGATATATTTTGGGGATTATGGCTGTTTCCGTTGGCTTATCTTACCTGGCAATCAAATTTTTTTCCGAAGATTATTGCTTTTTTACTCGTAATTTCGGGATCAGCATATATTGCTGACAGCTTAAGTTACCTCATAAACCAGGAGGCACATACGATACTTGGAAATTTTTTGAGTTTTCCGGAGGCGTCAGGGGAAGTGGCAATGCTCTTATGGCTGTTGATTAAAGGTGTTTGGTCAATCAAGGCTGACCCCCATACATGACTTCATAGTATTCAGATTGAAGTGGAAACAGAAAACCACGATAAAAAACAGGGCGAAACCTGAAAGCCATAACCATAGGAAACAAAATAAACTATCCCGCAAAATGAAAACATTCATACTCTGCTTAGCATGTAGTTTTATATGCTCATGTTCCCTGTTTTCACAGGAAAAAAAACTTCTGGATATTGAAGGTATCTCGTTAAGTTATAATCCTTCAAAATATTGCGAAGACTTCACGACATATGGCGACACAAAAATCAACTACGATGTTTACGAGGTATATGTCACTTTTACCAATCATTCGCTGGAGACCAAATTTTACAATCATGCTGAATTCGGCATTCATGGTGCAAATGGGAACTGCTATACGAATTTTGCCGTTTATGGAGGCAGGAGGGGTTTTCCTGCCGGGGAAAAAATCGAAAAAATATTTTATATCTATGTTACAAAAGGAGGAAAGCTTCCCGATCCGCAATTTGGCTTAAACCTGGTGCCCAATGGTGAACGGCCCCAGGAACCTTATACTGAATTTCAATGCCCCTGTTTAAAACTGCCTCCCTGCGAAAAAAAAAGTGCCGAGAATAAACAGGGAGCTGAGACTGCCAATCCCTATACAGGAGAATGGACCCTGGCTTTAAAGAAATTTGAGGGTCCGCCATCATTTCCACAGGCCATGGCCGATCAGTTTGTTTCATCATCGCCGGTAAGACACCTGACAATTGGAAGCGGGGCAAACGGTGAGCTGACATTAACTGAGGACGGGACTGTCAAGGTTTTTAAAAAAATCTCTGAGAACAGGTATCAGTGGATTGACTCAATCTTTACTGAGCTGATTTCATTCAATGGCAATTCCTCCATGGAATTTATTCATATTGCCTCTCCCGATAATTCAAAAATGACCTATACTTATACCGGCACAAAAAATTAATCAATATTTCAACCTGCTTATGCAGAGAAAATAGCAACCCTGATTGCAGGAATAAACATTCAGCTTTTTGTAATCATGGCCTTGAAAAAATAAATTAGTATTCACTAATTCCACTGCCTATGAACCTCACCGAATTATTAAATTTTCATTAAGTTAAATTTCCGTCAAAGGACCAGTTTTGAATTCTAATTTGAAAATGCTATTCTAACTAAAAAAAAACTAATTCTATGAAAACAACAATGAAGTACCTGTTCCTTGCAATTTTCCTGACTTCTGCTTTTTTTGTCCATTCGCAGGTTCTGAATTTCAAAGATCTCACCGGGGAGAAACCGAAAGGAAAAATATCTGAATATATTTCAAAAGACGGCTCCTCCTACAAAATAGGCGATACGTTAACCGTCGGAAAAGGATCGGGGAACAACGGTTCATTTGTATTCGTTACCGGGCTGACCGCGTCATTCTCTTCCTATGTGCCCGACGCAACAATCTTTAATACAAAGGCCATCATCAGCAACATCAATATCAAGGGCAGTAAAAATGAGGGGTGGAAGGTCCAGGTATTTACAAAAAGTTCATTTAAACAAAACGCCCTGATGTTTATCCTGGAGGATGCAATTGCAAACGGAGAGATCAAGTCATTTGGAATGACCAGCGATGAAGCCCTGGCCGAATTGAAAAAATGCAAGGACAAACTGGATCTTGGCCTGATAACCCCTGAAGAATATGCAAAAAAGAGGGCGGAACTGTCAAAATTTATCAAATAGGATGAAAATTCGCCGGGAATAGTCGATCAAATACGGGTTTATGGATCAGGTGAATGGGCAAGGAGCAATGAGGAATTAACAATTGGGGCAATAACAGGAAAAATGCTCGCGTGAGGAAATTACAATGAGGAAGAGACTTTCCGTATTGGGCATACTGTTTATGCTGCGGCTGAAACATCCGCCGATGCCGCAATTTTCGCTTATCCAGAAGATATGTATCGTTGAGGTGCGGGGATTTTCAATCAAAAAGATCGCGCTGGAATTTTTCATGAATTAAGGGCTTTTACGGTCTCTCTTTCCGGTGATGCCACAGGCAGTTTATCCAGGCTGTTTAAGCATCGAAGAAAAATACCTTGAGTTAAGTTAAACGCGTTAAACCTTTTAAACTATGACTATTAAAAAGAATCTGCTCGTAATGCTGGCCATGGCTTTTCTGTTTTCAGTACCGGTCATCTCCCTGCAGGCACAGTCAGCCTCCGAAAAGGTTAAAGGCGAAATTGCCGAAGCGCTGAAACAGTTCAATACGGCCGCTCAAAACGCCAGCACGGACCAGTTGATGCTGCTGTTCGACGACACAGAAAACATCATGTTTATCGGGTCCGACAGCGCCGAAATATGGAAAGGGCATGAACAGATCAGGCGACACCTGAATTCAATTTTTCCAAAAGAGCGTGTTTTCCTGGATATGAGCAGAACAGACATCGACTGCAATGGTGAGACGGCCTGGATATTTGCCGACGGGACCATCAGCATCACTGGCGAAAAAGGCGAAAAAATGACAGCGCCCTACAGGTTTACCGGGATCCTGGTCAAAAAAAACCATCTTTGGAAATGGCGGTTGTTTGACGGTTCAAGTCCTGCCGGGAAATAACCCGGCTGACGCGCTGGCTGGGGGAAGATTACAGCAAATGCAGTTTCGGCGATCATGATATCGGGAATAACCGTAATTTTGCAGTCCGGATGATCTGTTATTATCCTCATGATACCTGACCGATGCTTACACAATTAAGATTACAGCAGCTATATGCATACCTGGAAAGCGTTGCCATGAAGGGTATCCCGGTATCGCGTTCGGAACATTACCCGGAGATCCTGAAAATCACGCGGCAGATCCTTGAAACCTTCGGCATCCCGCTATCACGGAAACATGAGGCGCTGCTTATCCAGTATGTTTACAATGCCGACGACACCGACCAGTTCATGGATGATGTGCTGACCTACCTGACCCGGATGGCGGAAAAAAAACTGACCGGCCGGATCGGCGATTTTCTTCCTTCAAAGCCCGGCGATCAGCAGGAGGAGGAGGATGACGATATGACGGATGAATTTGAAGAGGAGTTTGAAAGCGAGGAGGAGCTGGAGTGGCAGCGGATCGAGGAGCAGCGGGAGAAGAGGATCAGGGCGCTGCAGAGCATGCCGCGCACGGTCGAACCCATGGCCGTGAAACAGTACCTCGACGACCACCTCGATTTCCAGCTTACCGACCGCGAATTCGAGGATATCGAATCGGGATTCAGGCTATTCTGGAAATATGCCAACCCGCAGATGGCCGGTGACCTGAATTTCCAGTATGCAGTTGACCAGTACCTAACGGCCATCGAGAGCCGGATGGACCGGGAGAAGATGGCCCTGGTGGTGGATTCAATCCTCGAATACCTCCAGGAGATCAGGCTTTGGGGATACCCGGAATGATACTTCTTTTTGATAAAATCCGATCATTTTTCAGGTATGATTTTGCTTAATCAAGTTGTTTTATGATCAATTTTACGAATCATGAAACGGATTACCTGAACAATCACCTGTTTTGACCTTCCAGCCCGGCAGCCTGCAGGAGTGCAGGTTTTCGATCAGAAAGGCGGCTGGTCATTACGGTAGCCGAAAAGGTCTGTTCTGCAGGGAAACAGGAGATCGTCGTGGACCTGAAGGGCCATCCCGACGGTCCCTATTATTACAGGATAAAAACACCAGGTTCAGACTTTACCGGGAGGATGTTGAAGTTCCCAGGAATGCAGGTTCAGCATTGAAAAAATAAAACGCCAAGGACGCTCAGGACACAAGAAACACTCAGGTTTGCAGCATTTCCAGGTGGCTCCCGCCAGTTTGTTCCCGGAAAATACAAACAATTAAAGGCATACATTGCACCTGCCGGCCGGCTTACAAATTAAGTGATGGTGAAATCAGGCAGAGGTTTTCAGGCTCTACCGGTAAAAATGGTGCCGCAGGAATTATGATTTGGGTTTGTTCAGCGAGGAGATAAGCCCGTTGCCCAGCCGAGCATCATAGCGTTTGCGGGTTTCGGTCTCCTTGCTCTTGTCGTCGATAAAGATAATGGTTCTGCCGCCGTCAAGGACTACAGGATATTTATCTTTCGTTGACCCCGATAAAAGTTTTGAATCGGGGACTTTCAAACGTTGCCGTTCCTGCATCATCCTGTGCTCTAAGGTGTCTTTTTTCATTCTTGAATTTTTAAGGCCGGTCATAAATATGGCGGTACCCGACAAGGTACGGATAATTTTCAAGCTTTTTGAGATAAGTTTTATAAAATGGGTATTCCCGGCACACAATATCTCTGTTGCGAAGCCACCAGCATGCCGATACGCGGTGTGTGAAATATTGCAGGTTTTTGAAGGAGCGGGCACTCCTTTAACTTTATGGCTCCCTTTCCCCGGTTATAGGGGAGGCCGCCGCCCCACCCTTTTTTCTTGCGGCCTTTTGCAGGTTTTCGTCAACCCTGAACTTTACAATCCGGCATATCAGTTCCAACGGCAGCGGCTTGTCGAGCGGGAACCTGACCGACCCCTTGGCCCCTTTATAACCTGAAAGCTCCTCCTTAAAGGTTTTTATCCCGGAAGCCCCGGGGTAGAAGCCGATATGGTGGTCATACCCGGCAAAAAAGACAAGCATGCCGTGAAACCTGTAGGCCGGCATCCGGTAACTGATAATCTCCTCTGCCCCGGGCGCGGCCACTCTTACAACCCCACGGATCTGCTCAAGCAACACCTGGGTTTCCGGCGGGAAGGTGGCAATATACCTGTCGATCTGTTTGCTGCTGATCACTGTCATCGTCTTCTGGTTAATTTTTTACCTGGCTCCCCCCCGTGCCGGTTGCCTTCCATCTCCATTTTGAAAGGTCGATAGTGCTTTCAACCATCCGCTGCTGGTCATCGGGCAGCTGGTAAAAAAAATCGGTCCCCGTTACCTTCTCGACACTGTCGATGGTTACGGCATAATGCTGCAGGGGCTGCTGTGACCCCTCATTGGCAATTATAAAACCGATTCCTTTTATCCCCGGCCCTGAATAGTCAAGAATGACCTTATAAAAGTACCTTGGCACTGCAATCCTGTCGCGGCCAATGGTTGGGAGACCCCTCGAGAGTACGGTCCCCGTAACCACGTAAACGGCCCCATCCTCGCAGGCCCACTGCCTCACCAGTGTTTCGAGCCTGGCCCATATCCCGCGGTTAAACCCGGGTTCCTGTGGCGATATATTGGAAAGGTAAAACGATTCCTGCATGGTTTGCCGCGAATAACACATATCGGCTGCTGGCGCCAGGTGCCCGCGGTCGTAGCCAGAACCCTGGTAATCGGCATTTGACAACGATCCCGGCGGCATCAGCGGGTCGGGAACGAAATGGTTGTTTCGCTTCACTGAAGGCACTGTCTCCCATTTCGTCAGTTCATAGGCGACCCAGTTGGCGATATGGTAAACCGGGTTGAACGAAAGGGTGTATCCCTTATGGGTGATGACCTGGTCGTGCTGCCCGGCCTTTGGAAGCCCGGGATGGAATATTGTCGCGGTATGGGTTCCCTGGCACCCTGGCAGGCAGGAGTGACCAGCGGTTTCCCTGGTGAGAGCGGCTTCATTCCACCCGGGAACAGCGGCCGGCTCGTGACCGGCGAAAGAGCCGGAGGTTAAACAAAACAAAAACGATAAAACGACCAGTTTCCACATTCAGAAAAGCTGTTTGCTGCCGGATCTCATATCCTTTGGATTCCCCTGCGAGAATGAGTTTTCCTGTTCAATTTTGTGCATCCACAGGATAAAGCTGAACTGTTCGCCCATCGTCAGTGCGCCCTGGTTCATCGTTTCAAAATAAATCCTAAGGTATGGGTGGTAATCCCTGTGAATGAAAACCGGGTGATAGCGCAGCCAGAGCGGCTGATCTGTAAAATCGTGCCAGAACTCCCCGAATGAACTGTATTCATATTCCCCCAGATTTCGTTCTTCGCGGTTGTCATCCCCTCCATCCATGGAGGAATAGCGGTTCACGAACCGCACCTGGTCATCCAGCCTGATCCTGAATAATTTCGACCCGAATCCGTCAAAGCTCCAACTGAAAATATGCTCTTCCATTTTGCCAATTGTCATTTTAACCTCACGCCTGCCGGAGGCAGCGAAAAATATATGGTCATCAGTATGCCGAGCACCACGGTTAGAAAGATGACCAGGTGTACATAATCGATATGATCCTCTTTCACGATCCAGAAATAGAGGAATATGGCTCCCCTGACCAGGCCGACGATAAGGAAATAGGCCAGGAGAAATGCGCCTGTCAGCAGCATCAGGATAAGGATGGCCAACCCGGCGTTTTTGCCGCCCGAACCTCCCCGGAAGTAGAGACCCCTGATCCCTGTAGGAATTGAGAATCCCCTTGACCCGAATGAGCCGAACCTGCTCCTGAAGCTGGGCGATACGCCCGACTTGCTTATGTTCAGCCCCATTCCGCCGCCCAGGTTAGCCCGCTGATAGAATCTGAAGCCCATGTTACCTGGTTTTCTGGATGATCAGGACTATAAAAACGATGATTGATCTTGTCATATTATTCATCTCCTTCGAGCAGGTTATCATCAGCCCCGATCTGTTTCAGCTCCGGCATCGAGGTGCCGGCAATTCCCTTAACCGAGCCAATAAAGTGGTTGGTGTTGAGGAGCACCTTCTCAAGCTGTTTCTCGCGCTCCTTCCAGATACGCTCCATGGCCCGCTTTTCCTTGTGGTAGCTGACCTGCAGGCTGGTGAATCCCTCGATGATGGCGCCCACCTGCAGTTTAAACTCGTTGCTGGTGAGGTAATCATAGAGCATCTGCATCTTTTCTCCCTTGTTTGTCTGGGATGAAAAGGCCTCGCTTACCCGCAGCAGGCTGTCGCGCAGTACGATGGCCAGCCCCTTGAAATCACTGTATGAACAGATCCAAACCCCGTTGATCTGCCCGATATGGTCAATCTCCTCCGGCAGGGCTTCCGTCACAATGACCAGAAGGTCGGCTTTAACCAGGGCTGCATCGCCCTTCAGCTTGGCGATCCATTCGTGGCTGAACGATTTGGTTCTTTTGCTTTCATAGGCGATTTTGCCACAGTCGGCGCCCAGGCGGTTCCTTACCGTATGGATTACATCGGCTCCACTGACCCCCTTCCCCACCTCTTCG
>JBAXFZ010000102.1:0-11070 GCA_037139685.1 Bacteroidota bacterium | reverse complement strand
ATTAAATTTGCAGCAAACCCGGGGTACCTCGGCATTTTAAAAAGGGCCGGCAAATACAGCCTCTCCGAAAGCAGGTCTGTCCCGAAGTTCACCTACCAGGTGAAGGAAACGCCTGCACTTGCTGCCCTGCGGAGGGAGTTTAAGCTTGATTCAATTGCCGGAGGAGGCAATGAAGTCTCGAAAATCATCAACATGATGCACTGGGTGCATAACCTGATCCCCCACGACGGTGAGCACGACAACCCTGTTGTTAAAAACGCAATGAATATGATAACCGAATGCAGGCGGGAGAAAAAGGGGCTGAACTGCAGGGGACTGGCCACCGTTCTCAACGAATGCTACCTTTCAATGGGCATCCGGTCGCGGTTCGTGACATGCATGCCAAGGGACTCGGTTTTTGCCGATTGTCACGTGATCAACACAGTATGGTCGGATGAGCTGGGCAAGTGGCTGTGGATGGATCCGACCAACGATGCCTGGGTGATGAACGAAAAGGGAGAATTGCTGGGTATCGCGGAGGTTCGCGAACGGCTGATAACCGGGCAAACAGTGATTCTCAACCCCGATGCCAACTGGAACCACCGCTCCTCGGCGCTAAAGGAAGAATATCTCTATAACTACATGGCCAAAAACCTTTACCGGTTCGAGTGCCCCCTGTCCAGCGAATACGATACCGAAACCTCATCCAACGGGAAAAGAATAGACTATATTGAGCTTCTCCCCCTTGATGGCCTCAACCAGTTACCCTGGAAATCTGATCAAACCGCAAAAAGTTCCGGTATCAGGTTCACCAACTATAAAACCAACAACCCAAACCTCTTCTGGTCCCGCCCCTAACCTCCGCTAATTCCCGCATTCCCGCATTCCTGCATTAAAGTAATATTCTCCCGGAATACCCCGGCAGGAATACCGGCTTTTAGATGGAAAGAATCTGATATCTTTGCCATGCAAAAACAAATCCGTCACCCATCGGGGGGATATTCCCTGTGCCGGACTTACCGCGGGTAACCATGAAGAAACCATTTTTTTTCCTGATCGCCGTTTTTATCATTCAAACGGCCTTTGCCGGCAGTGTTGATACTGCCACGATCTACAGCTCCTGCATGCACAAGAACATAAAGTGCGTGATCATAAAACCCGAATCCTACAGCAAAAAACAGCTTCATTTCCCGGTGGTCTATCTGCTGCACGGATACAGCGACCGTTACGACACCTGGATAAAGAATGTTCCTGCACTCAAGGACTATGCCGACATGATGCAGCTGATCATGGTCTGTCCCGATGGCGGTTACAGCAGCTGGTATTTCGACAGTCCCATCGATTCTGCCTTTAAATACGATACCCATATCAGCAGGGAGGTCGTGACCTATATCGACAGGTATTACCGTACAATCCCCGACCGGGGCCACAGGGCCGTTGCGGGGCTCAGCATGGGAGGACACGGTGCGCTCTACCTGGCCTTGCGTCATCCCGATATCTTCGGGGCGGCCGGTTCGATGAGCGGCGGTGTTGACCTGCGGCCATTTCCCGCAGAATGGGACATCGCGAAGCGCCTCGGCGATATCCGCTCCAATACCGATAACTGGCAGAACAGAAGTGTGATTAACATGGCCGGTCATTATTCAGGCAAGCCCCTTGCCATCATGGTGGATTGCGGAACCGACGATTTCTTTTGCCAGGTTAACCAGCAGTTTCATAAAAAACTGCTGGAGATGAAGATGCCCCACGATTTTGTTGAACGGCCAGGAAAACACGACTGGGAATACTGGTCAAATGCCGTGGAGTTCCAGCTGGTCTTCTTCAGCAAGGCATTTGCAAAGCCGCGCAACTGATCACCGGGAAAGGCTTTTTTTTTCGCATTTCACATTCCAGATTGCACATTTCCCCTCACTCTCAAAACCGGTTGAGTGTTTTTTGTTTTATCAACCTCTTCTGACATCACGCCAGACAAGCATGTGGGTTCCCAAACCGTTCAGTGATAAAAACCCTCAAACGGGTGACACAACCATTCTCTCCGGTGATTGCATTTTTTGATTGATTTCCCATGCGGTACTTTTGCACTAATAGCAAGTAAAACAATTGCCATGAAAAAATCAACTAACAAATCCTTCACAGTCAATATTGTTGCAACCATTTGTATTGTAACATTGATAAATATTATTGGATATTGCCAAACCAATACTTATTCAATTGTCGGAACAGGTCAGACAATATCTTACGACACAACGGCTGCAATAACAATGCCCGCTTCGGGGCAGCCATTCTATGGACAGAATTCGAATCACCCCGGAAACATTCGATCCTATACCAACAACGGCGATGGCACAGTAACCGACAATTTAACCGGGCTGATGTGGCAGCAAACCGAGGACAGAAACGGTGACGGAACAATTAATTTCTATGATAAACTGAAGTATTATGAGGCATTGGACAGTGCTGTAACATGTAACACGGGCGGTTATCATGATTGGCGTTTACCTTCTATAAAAGAGCTATATTCCATTGCCATGTTTTTTGGAGCAGAACCAGGACCTACCCAACCAGTGCCTGTAAAATATATTGATACTACTTACTTCTCTGTCGGTTGCGGCGATGTGAACTCTCTGGCACACGGCGACCTTGGAACTGAACGGATCATTGATGGTCAGATTGCATCCGCTACTAAATATGTAAGCACAACCATGAATGGGCAGGAAACTTTGTTCGGGTTCAATTTTATTGATGGACGTATTAAGGGATATCCAACCACTTCCCCCGTTCCGGAAGACGGACAATCTAAGCATTTCTATGTATTGTATGTTCGCGGCAATACAGCCTATGGAACAAATCAATTCGTCAGCAACGGAAACGGAACAATTACCGATAATGCTACCGGACTGATGTGGATGCAAAACGATAACGGGACAGGTGTTTTGTGGAAGGACGCATTAAGTTATGCTGAAAATTTCACCTATGCAGGATATTCTGACTGGCGGTTACCCGATACCAGGGAATTGCAAAGTATAGTTGACTATACCCGTTCTCCGGCAACAAGCAGTTCCGCAGCAATCGACCCGGTATTCAACTGCACCCAGATTACCAATGAAGGAGGTGTTGCAGATTATCCCTGGTATTGGAGCAACACTACTTTTTCTTCGCAAGCGCAGACAAACGGAGCAAGCGCCACCTACGTTTGCTTCGGAAGAGCTATGGGCTATATGCCCACTTTTGGAGGGTGGATTGATATACATGGCGCCGGGTGTCAGCGAAGCGATCCTAAACCCAGGAGTTTTACCAGATACACGCACAATGGGAATGGATATTACAATCCGAATGCTCCCCAGGGCGATGCCGTCAGGATATACAATTATGTGCGTCTGGTAAGAGATCAATCTTCAAACGGAACAGATGAAAACAAAGACAACAACAAATTCAAAGTTTATCCAAACCCCGTTTCCGACGAACTGACGATCGAAATGAGGGGAGACAGGGGAAAGGTAAGCTTTGAGCTTTTAAATTCCATGGGTCGAATCGTGCAAACCGGCAGTTTTATTGAGAAAATCGTTATACAAACCAATAACCTTGCAACCGGGGTTTATTTGATAAAACTTCAATTCGGGAACACTTTTGCAATTAAAAAATTAATAAAAGAATAGGCAAATCAAATTATTATCAGATGAAAAGCAGAACCGGATTAATTGTTGTTGTCCTCGCATTGATTACTGGTATCAAATACGGGAATGCACAAACCATTACCGCAGGAGCCATGAGGAATGGTGCAACAGGAAGCCCGGGAAAAGCAGGAATGCTTTTCCCGGGAGGCAAAACCAAGGCACTGATTTTGAGCTTCGACGATGGAATGGTCGCTGACAGGAGGCTTGTAAGACTGATGAACGAATACGGTCTGACCGGAACTTTTCATCTCAATTCAAATAAACTTGACACCAAAGATTATCTCACCAAGGAAGAAATCAAAGATGTTTATAAAGGTCACGAAATATCTTCACACACTGCCAATCACCCCAATCTTACTAAAATTTCCAGGGCAGAGGTTCTGAATGAGGCGGGTGAAGACCGGAGGGAACTGGAACGGCTATCGGGGAATCTGGTCCGGGGCATGGCATATCCTTTTGGCAATTACAATGATACAGTTGTCGAAATTATCAAAAGCCTTGGCATCGAGTATGCCAGGACCGTTGAGGACACTTACACTTTTGGAATACCCGGTGATTTTCTTAAATGGAACCCTACCATTCATCAATTCGGCAGGGCTTATTTCACCCCGGACAACCCGGAAAATGATAAAAAGGAATTAGCGGGTTTCTACCAGGTAATAAATCATTTTCTCAAAACTGACAGTTTGGCGCTGCTGGATGTATGGGGTCACAGCTGGGAGAACGACGGTGCCGGAGACAGGTGGACTGAAATTGAGAAATTCTTTAAAATGGTTTCGCGCAATCCTGATATATATTATACCACGCAAATAGGCCTGGTCGACTATATCAATGCTTATAAAAACCTGAAATTCGCTCATGATAAGGGCATGGTTACAAATCCAAGTTCGATCAATGTGTTCATCAGGATGAAAGGCAAAACGTTTAATGTTGAAGCGGGGAGCACCAAGCTCTTGTATTGATAAGAAACCCCGGCACAATTTTCTGCTTTTTATTGTTTCATCCAAAGGCCCCGATTTCTCAAAATCATTTAGTGACAAACATCAATCATGAAAAGATACCTTTTGTTTTTTTCCCTGTTAATAGCACATTTATCGTATGCCCAAACCAACAGGCAGAAGATAAGGGGTGTCGTTATTGATAAGCTTTCACAAACCACCCTCCCGGGGGCTTCCGTTCAGATCACGAATGAAGCCGAAAAAAGGGGAGCGGTAACCAATGAAAAGGGAGCGTATGTACTTCCCGATGTATTTCCCGGCAGGTATGAGCTGAAAATCTCCTTTGTCGGCTACAAGGATGTATTTGTCTCCAGTGTTGTGGTGACTTCGGGTAAACAAACCATCCTGGACATTGCCATGGAAGAGGATATAAAATCCCTGGACGAGGTCGTGATCACGGCCAACAGCAAGGATAAAACCATAAACAGTTTATCCAGCATCAGCGGCCGCACCTTCTCGATGGAGGAGGTGAACCGGTATGCAGGCGGGCGAAGCGACCCGGCACGGTTGGCGGCTAATTTTGCCGGCGTGAGCGCCACCGACGACAGCAGGAACGACATCGTGATCCGCGGGAATTCGCCCGTGGGGGTGTTGTGGCGCATAGATGGCATGGATGTGACAAACCCGAACCACTTTGCCTCTATCGGCACTACCGGCGGCGCAGTGAGCGCACTGAACACCAACATGCTGAAAAATTCAGATTTTTTCACATCCGCCTGGCCTTCAGAGTATGGCAATGCGATTTCAGGGGTTTTCGACATCGGCTTCAGAAACGGGAATACTCAAAAACGCGAGACCTCGGTTCAACTCGGGCTGATCACCGGCCTTGAAGCCATGACAGAAGGCCCCATCATCAAGGCAAACGGCTCATCCTACCTGGTGGGTTACAGGTATTCGCTTGCCGGCATTGCACAGGCCATGGGAATCAACATCGGCACCACATCCACGCCCACCTACCAGGATCTTTCGTTCAAAATAAACAGCGGGGCGACGAAACTCGGCAGTTTTTCGCTGTTTGGCATCCTGGCGACGAGTACCATTGCCATCGAAGGAGGTAAAGCCACATCCGGCAATTTATACGGGAATGGGAACAAGGTGGATTTTAGCAGCCGGATCGGGATCGGCGGATTAAAACATTTCATCCAGTTAACTAAAAAATCTTTCCTGAGCACCACCATCGGCATCAACTATTCAAAAAACAGCCAGCTTAATTACGGCTACGATTCAACAGGAAATTCCTACAGCAAAGAGGATAATAAAACCAGTAAAACCGGCTACGAATTCATCACGAATTACAATTTAAAAATTAATTCCAGGCTTTTTTTTAAGACAGGCGTTCAGGCCGAATACATGAACCTGTATCTTTATGACAGGACCAGGAGGGACCTTCGTGAAGACTGGAGACAAATATGGGATTATAACAGTTACACCACGCTGGCCCAGGCCTATGCCCATCTTAAATACAGCATAAGTAAAAAAATCACCCTGAATGCCGGCATCCACGCCCAGGAGTTCTTCATGAACCATTCCTTTTCCATTGAACCGCGCCTCGGTTTGAAATATGAACTTAACGCGAAAAACAGTTTCAGCCTGGGATACGGTCTTTATTCCCAGATACAGCCTTTGAATGTCTATTTTTTACAAACGCAATATCCCGATGGTTCCTCCAATTATGATAACCTGAACCTTGGTTTTACGAAAAGTCATCATTTTGTTTTGGGATATGACGTTCAACCTTTAAAAGACTGGCGTTTAAAGGTTGAAGCCTATTACCAGTATCTTTTCAACGTTCCTGTAAACACCTTTTCAAGCAGTTACTCCATGATCAATACCGGGGCCGGTTTTAAGACCGACCTCGAAGACAGCCTCACCAATACCGGCACGGGCAGAAACTACGGCATTGAACTGACCGTTGAGAAATTTTTCAGCAAAGGATATTATGGTTTGTTTACCGGATCAGTTTACCAGTCAAAATATACCGCTAGCGACGGCGTGGAAAGAAACAGTGCCTTTAACGGGAGGTACGTGGCGAACCTCCTTGCCGGGAAGGAGTGGAAGCTTGGCAGGGAAAAAAGAAATGCCATCACAACCGATTTGAAAATCACCTATGCCGGTGGCCGGTACTATACACCCATTGATTTAGAGGCATCGCTAAGAACGGGTCATGAACAGTTGAAAAGCGATGAATATGCCTATACCGGCACCTATCCTGATTATTTCAGGCTGGATTTCAAGGTTGGGTTTACCCTGAACAGCCGGACGAAAAAATTGTCGCAATCGGTTTCCCTCGATTTGCAAAATCTAACCAATCATAATAACGTGTTCTCGCAGAGTTACGATGACAGAAGCAGGTCGGTCAATACGACTTACCAGCTGGGATTTTTCCCGAATTTTATTTACAAGATACAGTTTTAGATAAGTTATAACTTTGTGAAATGAAAGCACTTTCGCTTAGCAGCACGAAAATTGAAGGTTTATTCTATGTTATGGCATGGGGGCTGCTTCTTTCGGTGCCCTATTTCAGCGAACGCGTTTCGGGGCACCCCGACTGGCAGGTCATGGCAGGTCATTGGATAAACATTGCCGGGTACCTCGTCATCTTCCTCGTGAATGTATATATCCTCGTGCCCCGCCTGCTCCTGCAGAAGAGGTACGCATGTTACCTTCTTAGTGTTACGGGTTTGATACTGCTGGTGATAGTGGCTAATGTCGTTTTGCTGCCGGCACTTTCTTCTCTTGCACCAGGCATGAATTTTTCGCATCCGGGAGACCGGCCCGGTGAAATGAATTCGCCCGTGCAAAAACCTCTTTTCATGGTTTTTGCCGACAATCTTATTATCTGCATCCTGACAGTCGGTGCCGGCACTGCAATCAGGCTGATGTCGAAATGGCTGAGTGAAGAGAGGCTCAGGAAGGATGCAGAGAAAGAACAGCTCAAAACCAACCTGGCTTTATTGAGGCACCAGGTAAGCCCCCATTTTTTCATGAATACCCTTAATAACATCCATTCGCTTATTGAAATAGATACGGAAAAGGCCCAGGATGCGGTCGTACGGCTATCCACCCTCATGCGGTACCTGCTATATGATTCGGCGCAAAGCATGATCGGACTGAAAAAGGAGATCGAATTCATCAACAGTTTTATTTCTCTGATGCAACTCAGGCATTCCGATGAGGTTGAAGTTACTGTTGTGGTTCCTGACCAGGTTCCTGATTCGAAAATACCCCCGATGCTTTTTATTTCGCTGCTGGAAAACGCCTTTAAACATGGCGTGAGTTACCCGATGAAGTCGTATATTTATTTTGAACTCCAGGTTAGCAGCACTTTCCTGACATGTATCATTAAAAACAGCAAACATAAAGTTGCACCAAACGATCAGGGCGAATATTCAGGAATAGGTCTTGAAAACATTAAACAGAGCTTGACGTTATTATATGACAACAATTTCCGGTTTGATATTTTTGATAAAGAGAGTGAATTTGAAGTTGACCTTAAAATTCCATTATGACGATCACGTGCATCGCAATTGACGATGAACCCCTGGCAGTAAAAAAGATATCAGCCTATATTCAGAAAACCCCGTTCCTGGAGCTGGTGGCTGAATGCCGGAGTGCTTTCGAAGCAATGGAAATCATCAGCAACCGTACGATCCAGCTCATATTCATTGATATCAATATGCCCGACCTGAGCGGACTGGAGTTTGTAAAATCACTGACCGGCAAACCCTATATCGTATTTACCACCGCCTACAGTGAATATGCGGTGGAAGGTTTCCAGGTAGAGGCAGCAGACTACTTATTAAAACCCGTCACTTACAGCAGTTTCCTGAAAGCGGCCAACAAGGTTAAAAATCTTATTGATTTAAACGCGAATAGCCAAAAGGAAAGCATCAGGACAACAGCCAGTCATTTGTTTGTGAAATCAGACTACAAAATCATCCGGATCGAGCTGGATGACATAAAGTTCATTGAGAGCCAGCACGAGTATATCAAGATTCATTTGATCAGCACTGCCCCCGTGGTGACGCAGCTGAGCATGAAGGCCATCGAAGAGCAACTTCCATCCGACCGGTTTATGAGAGTTCATCGTTCGTTTATTGTTAGTCTTAAAAAGATTTCAGTCATAGAGAGGAACAGGATTGTTTTCGATGGTAAAGTATACATCCCTGTCAGCGAACAATACAAAGAAAAATTCCAGGAATATATAGATGGGAATTTTGCATAGCTGGCGCTAATCGAGCCTGGTTTATAATGATTTTTTTTGGAATGAAGTTGCCATCACGTTGCTTTTGTTCTCAATTGACTTGGGAATAAAGGATTCTGGTCTGTCGGACATAAATTAATACTTACCTGGCCGTTGCCGGAAGAGTAGATGCCTGTTTCAGGGGGATCCTGAATACTTTAATTTTCATATGCGGCCCGGTTCCATAGTGACAGGCTATAAAGATTCCGTTTTTTTCGGTTGAAATGATCTTTGGCGCCCTGGCCGGTTCTTTTCCCGAAGTCAGTTTGACCGGTATGCTCCAGGTGTTGTGGTCAAGGGTGGAAAGATAAAGGGTCCAGTTTCCCTCCTTTGAACGGCCGCTCCATGTTACGTATACCCGGCCATCAGGCGATGTTGCTGCCTGTGGTGTTTGATTGAAGATTGTTTTTTCATCCCCGGGCAACGCGGCTGAAGGCGACCAGCGGCCGGTAGCGGGGTCAAACACCGATGTGAAAATTTTCTGGCGGCCGCCACCCGCCACCTCCCAGCCAAATGACTCCCAGAAGATCCGCCTCAGGCCCGTGTTATCATGTAACGCGCTGGGATAGCCCCCGTTTTCACACTCCTCCATATTGCCGGAGACCCGGGTAACGGAGGTTGCCTCCCGGGCCAGGTAACCTGCGCAAACACCCAGTGTTGCGGGGTAATGCTGGTTCCATGCTCCCCAGACCCTGCCTGATGAATCGGTGTCAAGACTGAATCCCCAGCTGTTTAAATACCCGGGCAGCGAGGAACATTTTGCCGCGGGAAGTGAGTGAATGCTGTCGGGAATCCCATTAAGGATGTTCCTGTAAAAGGGGTAGCGGAAATTCGATTTCCAGTATGACCAGGCCAGCACCACTCCATGTTCAGTAGCAACCACTGCCGGCGTTACTGCATCACAGGGCAGCAGCTCCGTGCATAGCACCGGTCCGGTTAGTCCCGATCCGTCGAAACATCGCATATATACCCGGTAAAACCCATCGCGGTTGTTGAGATAAAACACCCACAACTTTCCCCCGGAATATGCTACAAGCGGGTTGTAGCTGTCCGACCGGTCATGTTCAACGGCCATGCTGACAGGATGATCACGGTCGGCCGACGATAACAGGATATCCCCCTTTTCCTCCCAGCACACCCAGACGGTTCCGGTGTTGTCGGCAGCCAGGGAGGGAAACCTGCATGATCCCTTCCCAAAAGTGAATTCTTCAGCTTGGGATGATCTCCTCCATATTGGTTTCGGGATACTTGCAGGGTGTTCCGATATCCTCCTCCCCGGGATGTTGCAAACACCCACGCAGTTTTCGCGGCCGGGCAGGTGGGAGATGCAGAGCGAATCGGAAAAGCGCCATGGGTTGCCGGGTTGCTTTACAAAGAATCCATGGAGCAGAATACGCGTTGAATTTGTTTTCCGGTTAAATGCATAGATGCTGTAATCGACGCTGTTGTCGAAAAAGCCCTTTTCCACATCCCTGCCGCGTATTTTTATCACCGTGTATTTTTCGGGATTCAGCGGGTTGGGAATAGAGGCTGATATCCCGATCGAATCAACACCGAACCGGTACCCGCCGAAGCCCAGCACCGAGTCGGATTCCAGCCGGAACGGGCTTTTTCCGCCGGTGATCAGCCGGTAAACCTCCCTTGGGAATCTTCCTTCAAGGAGTACATTCAGTTTAAGGTCGCCCGGCGAAACCCGGCTCAGGAATTTTACACTGAAACACCTTGCCCTGCCAGCGAACTCGCTGTTGTTTTCAAATCCTGCCTGGTTCCCGTCGGCAACAATGCATACAGCGGAATAACGCATATTTTCGTAAATGATCCGGGTGGCAAACTGGAGGTCGGAAACAGGTTTAAAACGGAGGGTTGAATCGTTCCAAAGGATCATCTTTAACTTTTCAAAGGTTGAATCGTAAGGATAGAGGCTTCCCTCAGGCAAACCTGCTACCTGGCGGCCGCTTCGGAATGCCAGGATGACCGGGAATCCATCCCGGTGGTACCGGTGAAGCTCTGGAGGCCAGGTAAGGACCGGTGTGAGGCTGTCGCGGTAGTGCTTTGAAAAGGCATAAACATCCAGTTGCGGATTGAACAGGCACTGGGTAAAACAGGCGCCGCCCTTTTGCCGGTTGGTTTCGAAATAATTCATCGCGGCAAACCAGCCATCAAACATGCAATAGCC
>JBAXFZ010000101.1:0-11110 GCA_037139685.1 Bacteroidota bacterium | reverse complement strand
CCTGGTAAGGGTAGGTACAATCGCCCCGTTTTGGATCGAGGATGGCTGCAGCAGGAGGAATTTCGGCACCCGGGCGGTGGTGATCACAGATGATAAAATCGATGCCTTTGGTGGTGGCATAGGCTACCTTCTCAACAGACTTGATCCCGCAATCGAGGGCAATGATCAGCTTTACATTGGTCTCCGCGGCAAAATCAATTCCCTTGAATGAAATGCCGTAGCCTTCGTTATCGCGGTCGGGAATGTAAAAATCGATCTCTTCGTGAAAATTGAGCAGGAAGGTGTAAACCAGTGCAACGGCCGAGGTGCCGTCAACGTCATAATCGCCGTACACAAGGATCCGCTCCCCGCCGGCAACTGCTTTTGAAATGCGTGCGATGGCTTTGTCCATATCCTTCATCAGGAATGGATCATGGAGATCTTTCAGTGATGGGCGGAAAAAGGTTTTTGCCTCCTCATAGGTTGATACCCCACGCTGAACCAATAAATTACCCAGTGCCTGGTCAATCCCAAGCGCCTTTGATAATTCCCTTACTTTGTCAGGATCTCCCTGCGGTTTTAGCACCCAACACTTGTCCATCTTAAATTTCTTAGTGCTAAATTAAGAAATTTTACTGATTCTGTGCGAAACTTTTAAGAAAATGTTAAGGGAAAAATGACCAGGTATTGGTAAACGGGGTATGTTTCAGCCCTGCCCGCCATGGTATAGGCCGGAACAGCCCAGCTTAAAACTCGGCATTTTTCGGGGTCCTGGGGAAGGGAATTACATCCCTGATATTCGACATCCCGGTTACAAAGAGGATCAGCCTTTCAAAACCAAGGCCGAACCCTGCGTGCGGGGCAGTACCGAATTTGCGGGTATCAAGATACCACCAAACATCCTTTTCGGGGATATTCATCTCATGAATCCGTTTGAGAAGGGCATCCAGGTTTTCCTCACGCTGGCTTCCCCCGATAATCTCGCCGATTTTCGGGAAGAGTACATCCATGGCGCGGACAGTCCTGCCATCCTCGTTCATCTTCATGTAAAATGCCTTTATATCTTTGGGATAACCCGTGAGGATCACCGGTTTGCCAAAATGCTTTTCTACAAGGTAGCGTTCATGCTCGGCCTGCAGGTCGGTTCCCCAGTCCACCGGGAATTCCCAGCTCTGTCCCGAGGCCTTCAGGATTTCAACGGCCTCGGTGTAGGTCAACCGTTCAAATTTGTCTTCAATCACCTCTTTAAGCCGGCCGATCAGCTGGTCGTCGTACATCTTGTTGAGGAATTCAAGGTCGTCCATGCAATTGTCGAGGGCATAGCGGAGGAGGTATTTCAAAAAATCCTCGGCAAGGTCCATATCGTCGTGGATGTCAAAGAAAGCCATTTCGGGTTCAACCATCCAGAATTCGGCCAGGTGGCGCGGCGTGTTGGAGTTTTCGGCACGGAAGGTAGGACCAAAGGTATAGACAAGGCCCAGTGCCATGGCGCCAAGCTCGGCTTCAAGCTGGCCGCTAACGGTAAGCTTGGTCTCCTTCCCGAAAAAATCCTGGCTGTAATCGACATGGCCGTCGGGAAGCAGGGGAGGATTTTTATCATCCAGGGTGGTCACCCTGAACATGGCCCCGGCGCCTTCGGCATCCGAACCTGTGATGATCGGGGCATGTATGTAATAAAACCCGTGGTCGTTGAAATATTTATGGATGGCAAAGGCCATGGCATGACGGATGCGCAGCACTGCGCCGAAGGTATTGGTCCGCGGGCGGAGATGGGCGATTTCACGCAGGAACTCAAGCGAATGACCCTTTTTCTGCAGCGGGTAGGTTTCGGCATCGGCCGATCCGTACACTTCGATCTCCCGCGCCTGGATCTCCACATGCTGGCCCTGTCCCATCGACTCCACCAGGATGCCCTTTACCGCGATGCAGCTCCCCGTGGTAATGAGTTTTAATACCTCTTCCGGAAAATTAGAAGTCTCGGCAACCACCTGGATGGTGTGTACCACCGACCCGTCATTCAGGGCAATAAAGTTGACATTTTTATTTCCCCGTTTCGACCTGACCCAACCCTTTACCAGCACTTCCGTGCCAAATTCCCGCGATTTCAGTAAATCGGCAATCCTGTTCCTTCTCGTATGTTCCATTGATTTTAGTTATAGATTCTGCAAATTTACTTAAATGCAGGGAATTTTCAGCTATCCGGGTTTTCAGTGTTGCTGATTCAGGGAGTGTTGAAGCGATTTTTTAAATTAAGGAACTAAAACAAGAAGAAACTCCCGGAAGGTTCTCCCGGGAGATTAATAACTTCTTACTGTCAAACCGTTATCCTGCTATACTTGACATTGCCGTATAAATAATGCATATTGATACGCCTAAAAAAATATCATGGAAACAAAATTAACACTTAGGCTAAAAAAGAAAGTCATAGACCAGGCAAAAAAAATTTTAGAAAGTTCAAAATCATCGTGCATATCGCTGCCCTGGATGAGAAAATCATCGAACCTGCTTTAAACTCAGATTTTTCGGGCTTTGAAGATGCAATTCAGTACTTTTCCGCGTTACAGAATAATATAGATGTGTTGATTACTAGAAACCTGAGAGATTATAAGAAAGCCCGGATATCAGTTCTGACAGCCCAGGATTTTATTAATTTATAGCGGGTGTGACTCCAATGCACCGGCTGCGCGCCGGCTGCCCGGCAATGTCATGCTCCCGGTTGTTTTAATTCGTTAAGTTCAGGTGCTGTTCCAACATCCACATTCCGTAACTTTGGCGGATCCAATGCGTCAAAGAAAAAAAATAGGGCAAATGAACCACACTCAAAACAAAAACATGCCTGAATGGGCCTGTCGTATCGATTCATACGGGCGCAGGAACTGGGACAGGGAAAAGAAGTTCAGGTCGCGGCGCGGTGAATATATCGGCGCGATAATCTCAAACCTCATTTTCTTCTGGATCGTAAACCACCTCCGGGACTGGCACCTTGGTTTCATCAAAGACAACTTCATGGTGGTGCTCTGGATCCTGAATATAAACATCCTTGTACAGGTTGCCGGGAATGGCCTTATGCTGCTTTGGGAGGTGCCGGTGATCCGTTACCTTTCGAGGATCGTCACCGAATCGGCCAGTTTTGTGACCCAGCTTGCTCTTTTTTACATATACCCGTTTGATTTTACGAATTTTCACGGTCTCTCCTGGCTCGACTGGGTTCTTCCCATCATGCTGATTATCGGGATGGTTGCATCCGCCATGAAGGTGTTTTCAAACAGCTGGAAATTGTTGTTCTGGCGGCAGGGCTGAAAAAACGCTTACCTTTGCCGAAACAGCCCTGATGAACATGGATATCGAACCACTGCACAACTGGATACCAACAGATAACCGGCCATTTGTCATTGCCGGTCCCTGCAGTGCAGAAACCGAACAGCAGGTGATGGAGACGGCAATCGGGCTGGCAGCCATTCCCCAGGTGAAGGTCTTCAGGGCGGGTATCTGGAAACCGCGTACCCGTCCCGGGGCTTTTGAAGGGGTGGGGGCAACCGGGCTGAAATGGCTTCAGCGCGTTAAAAGGGAGACAGGGTTGCTTGTAACCGTAGAGGTGGCCAACCCCAGGCACGTTGAAGCTGCCCTTGAACATGGCATCGATATCCTGTGGATTGGCGCCCGCACCGTTGTAAATCCCTTCTCGGTCCAGGAGATCGCGGAGGCCATTGCCGGCCACGACATTCCCGTGATGATCAAGAACCCGCTCAACCCCGACCTCAAAACATGGATGGGGGCTATCGAAAGGCTTAACAGGGTTGGTCTGACCAAACTGGTTGCCGTACACCGGGGCTTCTCGTTTTTCAGCCGGTCTCCATACCGTAACGCCCCCATGTGGGAGATCCCCATTGAACTGAAACGGCTTGCACCCTCACTGCCCATCATCGTCGATCCAAGCCATATCTGCGGAAACCGGGAACTTATCCCCGGAACAATTCAAAAAGCCCTGGACCTGGAGATGAACGGACTGATGATCGAATCACACATCAACCCGGCAAAGGCACTAACCGACAAAAACCAGCAGGTAACCCCGTTCCAGCTTACGGAGCTGCTCTCAAAAATCATCCTCAGGCACGAATCGGGAGGCATTGAATTTGAGAACAAGCTGGAGGTATTGCGCTCGGAGATCGACAAGCTTGATGAAGAGCTCATCGACATTCTCGCCCGCCGTATGAATGTTGTCCAGGAGATCGGAAATTACAAAAAGGCCAACAAAATAACAATTCTCCAGCTGAAGCGCTGGAACCAGCTTACCCAGGACCGGATTGAGGCGGGCATTAAAATGGGGCTAAGCCGCGAATTTATCCTGAAGTTGCTCGAATCGGTTCATGAAGAGGGTATCCAGCGCCAGATCGATGTGATGAACAGCGATGAGACCTGAAAAGCATTACATCCATCGCCTTAATTTGAAATAGGCGAAAACCAGGACCGACAGGCCAACCATACCACACATAACAACCAGGAAGGCAAAGGGATGGTCCTGTATCGGGAGTTTGACATTCATGCCGTAAAGACTGGCAACGAGGATCAACGGCAGCATGACGGCCGAAACCAGTGTCAGGATTTTCATCAACTCGTTGGTTTTATTCGCCTGCAATGAATCAAAGGTCATGGAATAACCCTTGATCAGTTCTCCGTCATCCTCAACCATGTCCCAGATTTTCTGGTAATAGTCCATGATGTTACCCCAGTAATCCTCCATATTCTCTGCAAACCCCTTTATTGAACCGTTTTGAAGTTTATTAAACAGGTTCATCTGCGGTTTGAACATCGTATTGAGCAGGATCAGGTTTTTCCTGGTCTTCGAGAGCTTTTCAATAGTCGACTCTGCCTTCCTTGCAAACAGTGCACGGCCGCAATCGTCCACATCCTTATCGACCCTTTCCACAAGTTTCTGGGTGTCAAGCATCAGGTGGTCGAGTATTTCATAAAACAATGCATCACTGCTGCCCACTTCCATACGACCCGAAGGTTGTGTCTTTGCCTTCTCCCTGTTGAAGAGGTCCTTCAGCAACCACTGCGATTTGCTTATGCTTATCAGGTAATCCTTTCCCCAGAAAAACTTGATTTCGCGGATTTCGATAAACTGTTCGGTAACCCCGATGGCCGGGAAATGGAGGATGATGAAGTGGTAATCGTCGTAAATGTCGATCTTCGGCCTGAGATTCACCTCGGTACGGCAATCTTCAAGATCGAGCGGATGAAAATGGTACCTGTCATTCAGGGCCTGCAGGTCCTCCTCGGTGGGCCGCACGATATGCGACCACCGCAATGTGCCGAATTTAATGGTTTCTATCACGGCCTATATGTTAAGTTAGTGGATAACCGCCAGTTTTTTCACAACCGTTGACCCGGAACCGTTGTAAATCCGGTAAAAATAAATGCCATCGGGAATGTGGAGAACTGAAAAAGAGACCCTGCCGATGTCAGACGACACCGGTATCTCAATGACTTTTTCCCCCCTTGTGCCGGCCAGGGAAAACACGGCCGTTTGCGGGCCGCCGGCCGCATCCAGGTCAAATTTCACAGTGACGGTCCCGTTTGCAGGGTTGGGAACAGGATCCGAGAGGGTTGTCCGCCTGGTCAGTTGGGCGCCGGTGCCCACTTTTGACATATCCACCACCGTTACGGTTACATCGTCGAAATAAAACCCGTCATAGTTCAGGCTCTGGTCGCTCTTGAGGAGAAACTGCATCCTCAGGGTCTTGTTGGTATAGTCGGTGGTGACGAACTGCTCTTTGACCCAGCCACCCTGGATGCCATCGTATAAAGGCTGGTTGTCGGCCTCAAGGTAAAAACTGGTCTTTGTAAAACGCCCTCTTTGCGGCGTCCAGGGCCCGAGGTTGCCCTGCAGGTTAAACTGGACATAATCGGAGCCTTGTTCGGTTCTCCATTTTGCCCAGTAGGTGATAACGGCCACCGGCGAATTCTGCAGGTTCAGTGCATTTGTTGTTGACACCGTAACGTTGGAGTTGTTTGAATAATTACCGGTGGGAGAATCGGTGATGCACCCGGGCGCCGAATGGTACTGGGTGCTGGAAACATTCCATTTTGTTGAGCTCCAGTTTGCCATGGTTGAGCAGCTGTCGCTGAAGATTACAAGCGGGGGGCCAAAGAATTTCACCACAGTATCCCTGAATGTGAATAATCCGTTGCTGACCTCGTAAATAAATGCAATCCGGTCGCCCGAGGTGATGCCGGGCTTAAGAAGGTAGGCTACCGAATCGGGATAGGGTTGCAGCTGCACCGGGTTGTTGAAGGTCCTGGTTCCCCCCCACGAAACAAACTGGGTTGAGTCCATCGGTCTCAGCGTAACCTGGTAATTGGCGGGGTTGTCCATGCCATAGCGCACGAATTCAAAGTTAAAGAATCCCTGCCGGTTCGACATGATCACCGGCGAAACATCATGTGCTTCGGCATACCGGAGGGCGAAATGGGCGATCATCAGGTTGGCGTACATGTTCTCCTGCGACAGCGGGATGATACGGTTGGCAAATGGCCAGAATCCATCGGTCTGGGTGCCGGTTTCGGTAGTAAAGCAGATGGTTTTCGGTTTCGTGGTTTGCTCCCCGTATTGCCAGTCGAGGGCGTCCCCGTTGGTGTTATAAAGAATCGAACCGGGAACGCCGGTCATATAGCCGTTTTGCCTGGTTAAAAAGGAGGCGTAAGCTATGTCGATGGCGCTGTCGGGAGTAAGGGCGGTTTGCCAGCACCAGGGATACATGGTGTAGTCGCTGTAGGTATGGAAATTCTGCGAAATGTTGAAGGTATTGGCAATACAAAAATCACGGATAATCTGGGTTTCAGGTTCGGAGAAGGGAGCTGTGCCGCGGTATGTCTCATTGGCCGGGTCGGGCGAGGAGCCGGTGTTGTCGTAACCCCATTTGTACCCGAAGTTGCGGTTCAGGTCAACGCCATATTCTCCTCCCCCGTTGTCGCGCCGGTTTTTGCGCCACATGCCGCCGCCGATGGGGAAGCCTGAGCGGTTGAATTCATAGCCGTCGGGGTTGACAACAGGCATAAAATAGAACTGGAGGTTATCCACAAGATATTTGATCTCATCGCTTGTGTCATAATTTTCAAGCAGGTACCACATGTAAAAGATCAGCTGCTGCATGGCCATCGGCTCGCGGGCATGGATAAGGGAGTTGTAAAAAACCTTCGGTTTGCCGGTCGGCTGGTTCGGGGAGTTGGATATCCTTACATAATAGATCGACCGGCCCTGGATGGTGGTGTTGCTTCCTGCAGCCTCCTTAACCGACACGAGGTTCGGGTAGAAGAGACGCATGCTGTCGAGCTGGTTAAGCATCTCCTGGAGTGTGAAAAAACCGCCCATCGAACCCAGGTGAAAATGCTGCGGAACAGTGTAGTTGCTGACTGTCGCGCTTTTAAATTCATCCTTGTGGCTGTTGATATAATCAACCTGGCTGCCCATGGTACGGTTCCGCTCCTCAATATATTTTGAATAGTCTGCATGGATGATTTCAAAGGGGTACCCGGCAAGTCTGACTTTTGAGATCTCATCCTGCGATAAAATGGTGGTCCAGGTGCCATCCTTCGCATGGAATCCCTCCTCCGCAGCAAGTCCTGCCTCCGCAAGGCGCTCAATCCCCTGCCTGTCGGCATGTATTCTGACCTCTGACCAGGGCAGGGTCTGGGCTGCAAGCTGAAATGCGGAAAGGATAAATGAAAGGAACAGGATGAAATTTTTCATAGCGGAAATTTTGAGCTGAAAAGGTTACGGAGACAAATTTACAGAAAGAAATTCATCCTGGGCCGGCTTTTTATAAAAAGAGGAATCCTGAATGATTTCAGTGCCTCTTTAGCTCTTTCCACCTGAAGGTGCTGACCATATGCGCCACATCCGCCTTTAAAAAATCGATTACGGGTGCAAGGGAGTCGTTGTTTGGCACCATGTTGAAATAGAGGGCTCCCCTGACAAAATTGTTGACACTGTCGGTCAGGTAAAACTGGTAGGAGGAGGCGGCATCGGTTCCGCGGATATCATAAACCAGCCCGTAAACATGGTTCTGCTTGTCGATGAATTCGCGCTGTGTAATCGCGTTGGCTTTGGGAATATGTTTGTTTACCATTGTATGGGCATCCTCAAGGTACCTGGCCAGGTTTCCCCTGATTACCTTATAGCTTATATGCAGTGTGGCATGAAAGGGTTTATACTCGATGTTTATCCAGTAAGGCTCGGCCATCTTGCTGCTGTCGGAGGCAATGGCAGCATAAACAGGGTATTCAAAGGAAAAGGGGTAGCTGCTGTCGAATGGCTGGTATTTCTGCATCGGGAGGTCAATGCGGAAATAGCCCCTGGGTTTTGGAGTGTAGTGCTCGCTGCATGAACAGGCGAGGAGAAGGAGCAAAAGGAGGGGGAATCTCATGATTAGGTAGCGAGGTAGCGAGGTAGCGAAATAGCGAAACATGACTTTAACGAAACAGTGAAATGGAGAAACAGGACGGCAACATGATACTTAATTTTCGCCATTTCACCATTTCACCATTTCGCCATTTGTTTTTAGAAGGGCAGGTCATCCTCGGGGGATGCTGTCATCGGGATATCCTTTTCATGGGTTTCCTGCGAAGAGGTTCCGCCATTTCCGTCTTCCCTGCGCGGACCGCCGCCCAGCATCTGCATTGAATCGCCGAGGATCTCGTAGATAAATTTTTTCTGACCCTCTTTGTCCTCATATTCGCGCTTGCGGATACGGCCCTCCACGTAGATTGTGCTCCCTTTTTTCAGGAAACGCTCGGCTACATCGGCCAGGCCGCGCCACATGACGATGTTATGCCACTCGGTGTGGGTGGTCTTCTCCCCGTCTTTTCCCTTGTATGCTTCGGTGGTTGCCAGCGTGAAAGCTGCCTTCTTTACCCCGTTTTCGAAATTTTGAACTTCCGGATCCCGCCCCAGATTACCGATCAAAATTACCTTGTTGACTCCAGTTGCCATGACGATTGAATTTAATGTTTAACACTCCGTGAACAAAAGTACTCAAATTAATGCTTAATCGGGTTTGATGGTAAAAGGTAATACACAAAACTGATTTTTTTTTTCTTTTTTTAATAAATTTTCTCAATTTTGCAGGAATCATCGCTGTTTTCAGTAAAAGTCCCCAGCCTGGCTTATCAACATTCTGATTAGTATTGTTTCATAGTCCGGACCCTATAACCTTAAAACTAATGAAACTAACCGCACGAATCATCACGGGAACTCTTTTTCTGACCATCTCGTTAGCCGCCATCATCCTTATCCGGATCAACCCGGTCTCGCCGATCCCCTCCCGTTCTACCGTTGAGAGGAAAGCAGCGACACTTTCAAGCCTCGGGCAGAAGGAGGTGGTTACACAGGGATTTTATGCCAAGAGTGATTACCTCAACGGGATTGACCTGATGTTCACCCATGCCGGCCGTAAAAACTCGAACCAGAATACGCTGCTGGTGCTCGATTCCTCCTTTAATGTTCTTTACCGGCAACTCTTTTCCTCACAGGTACTCAAAGAGGGGAACCTTTCGAAATTCCGTTTTAAAATGCCTGTTTTTGTTGGAAAGGGAAAACTGATCTACCTCTCTCTTTTTTCAATCGACGGAACAGAGACAAACTGCCCGGCGCTGTTGCTGAACATGGCTGATTCAGTGGGGATATTCTCGGTTACAAAGATCAGGGGCGACGATGTGATGAGTGCGATCAAAGACCAGACAAGACATTTTCACGCCTGCCTGATGTTCCAGTCCTATACCACCCGCTACAGCCAGTTCTGGTTCCTGAAATACCTGCTGGGGGTGATTGCACTGATCATCTCACTTGTGATCGTCCTATACCCGTGGATAAGGGTGCGGCTGGCCAAAACAAGGATCGTTCCAGAATGGATATACCTGGGTATTGCACTGCCTGGATCTGTCGCCTTTGCCCTGGTTACACCTCCCACGCAGGTGCCCGACGAAGGAAGCCACTTTTGCCGTGCCTACGAAATATCCGAACTCCGGGTATTCAGCAATCAGAAAACAGTGCCACTGTCAATTCTCAGACTCGATTCAGCATTCAGCTACCTGCATACAAACCCCGACGAAAAAACCACCTTCGGCGAAATATCACGCCAGACAAAAATATCGCTGGAACCAACAAAGCGCGGAGCTTCGAACGGCCCGGCCTATACCCTGCCCTATATTCCCCAGGCCATCGGGATCATTGCCGGGAGGATCTTTGATGCCTCCCCCCTGACCCTTATGTACCTGGGCAGGCTCTTCAACCTGCTGCTGTCGGTGGTAATCATCTTCTTTGCCATCCGGCTGATCCCGGCATTCAAGTGGCTCCTGCTGCTGCTTGCCCTGATGCCCAAAACCCTCTTCCTTTTCGGCTCGCTATCGTATGACACCCTCACCATCAGCCTTTCTTTCCTGACCATCGCCATCTTTCTTTATTATGCCTTTTCATGTAAACGCAGCATCGGCTTTCGTGACCTGGGACTGATGGCCTTGATGATCCTGCTCCTGTTGCTTTGCAAACCTCCCTATTTCCTTATCGGACTGCTTTTCTTTTTTATCCCGCCCGCAAAATTCGGGAAACTTTATCGCTACATCATGATTGCCATCGGGGTGGTGGTGCTGGGAGTGGTGATGTTAAAGGTGATCCCTGCTGCAGTAAATTCCTTTTCAGTGCAGGACGCCACTGCAGCACAATACACCGGCTCTCCGGCGAACCCCTCCGACCCATACAGGCCTGCCGAACAGATGAGACTCATCCGGAGCGACATCCCGGGCTACATCAACCTGATGCTCAAAAGCGGGTTCGTTGTCAACCGCGACTACATCGTCGAAAGTTTCTTCGGCCTGCTCGGCTGGATCGATGTGGATATGCCCTTCGCCCTCACCTTTTCCTATTTTGTTATCCTCTTTTTGTGCGCACTGGTGCTGACGGGCAGCGACCTGAACCTCGGACCGGCAAAGAAAATACTGTTACTGGTCATCCTGGCCCTGGCTTATGTGATTATCCAGACCGGCCTGTACCTCTATGCCACACTTCCGGGGAACAAACTGATGATATGGGGAGTACAGGGCCGCTATTTTATACCCCTGGCACCCCTCTTTT
>JBAXFZ010000100.1:0-11190 GCA_037139685.1 Bacteroidota bacterium | reverse complement strand
GCGGGGTTATCCATTAACGAATGAACCTAAAATTGTAAAAAGTGGAATTAAGACGAGTTGTAATAACTGGTCTTGGAGCACTTACACCAATTGGAAATTCCGTGGATGAATACTGGAATAACCTGATTGGCGGAGTATGTGGTGCAGGACCGATCACCCGTTTCGATGCTTCCAAATTTAAAACCCAGTTTGCCTGCGAGTTGAAGGATTTCAACGCCGAAAATTATTTTGACCGGAAAGAGGCCAGGAAATTTGACCGTTGTTCCCAATACGGCATCGTATGCGCCGATCAGGCGGTTACGGATGCCGGCTTTGACATGGCCACCCTTGACCCTGACAGGGTTGGGGTAATCTGGGCTTCAGGAATCGGAGGACTGGAAACTTTCGCGGTAGAGGTAACAGCATTTGCACTCGGTGACGGAACTCCGCGGTTCAACCCTTTTTTCATCCCCAAGATGATTTCCGACATTACTGCCGGCCATATTTCGATGAAGTATGGTTTTCACGGTCCCAACTTTGCGACCGTGTCGGCGTGTGCCTCATCGGCAAACGCACTGGTGGATGCATTCAACTACATCCGGCTTGGAAAAGCCGATGTATTCATCGCCGGGGGATCTGAAGCAGCCATCACCATGGTTGGAGTAGGCGGATTCAATGGCATGCATGCCCTTTCAACACGGAACGATGATCCTGCAACGGCTTCCAGGCCGTTTGACAAGGACCGTGACGGATTCGTGATGGGAGAGGGTGCAGGCGCCCTGATCTTTGAAGAACTGGAACATGCACTGGCCCGCGGAGCACGCATCTATGGGGAAATTGTAGGTGGTGGTTTGTCAGCAGATGCTTACCACATTACCGCCCCTCATCCTGAAGGACTGGGTGCCATTTTATCGATGCGCACCGCGTTGGCCGATGCAGGGCTTAAAATTGAAGACATCGACCATATCAACACCCACGGCACATCCACCCCGGCCGGCGATATTGCCGAGCCAAAAGCAATTATCAGTTTGTTTGGTGAACATGCCTACAAGGTAAACATCAACTCGACCAAATCGATGACCGGCCACCTGCTGGGTGCCGCCGGCGCCATTGAATCGATTGCCACACTCCTGGCGGTAAAAAACGACATCATTCCGCCAACCATCAACCACTTCACCGATGATCCTGAGATTGCCCCGCTGAACTTTACCTTCGGAAAGGCCCAGAAACGGGTTGTAAATTATGCACTGAGCAACACCTTTGGTTTTGGCGGTCATAATGCCACTGTTATCTTCACGAAATATAAGGCATAAATTGCTTTGAGGTTCAGTCCCTTTAAAACGGCGCGTGCTGAGTTTTCTTCTGATAAACACCTGAAACAAGCGATAAAAAGTATTCTTGGGTACAAACCCGGGAATATTTTTTTATACCACCTGGCCTTCCTCCATAAATCGGTGGCCCAGATGTCCCTTGGCGGTATCAGGATCAACAACGAGCGTCTCGAGTTTTTAGGGGATGCCATCCTGGATGCCGTTACAGCTGATTACCTTTTTAAGACCTTTCCGACAAAGGATGAAGGTTTCCTAACCGAAATGAGGTCAAAGATCGTCAGCAGGGTTACCCTGAACAAACTTTCTCAGAAAATGGGGATCGATCAGCTTATCCAGCTCGACGGCTCCTCCTCCGGAACCTTCCGTTCGTTCAAGGGTGATGCCTTCGAGGCACTCATCGGGGCGATGTATCTCGACAAGGGATATGATTTTACCCGGAAAATCGTCCTGGAACGCATTATTAAGCACTATTTCAACATAGATGACCTTGTTAACCAGGAGGTGAACTTTAAGAGCAAGATCATTGAATGGGCCCAGCGCGAACGAAAACAGGTCCAGTTCAATGTTTGCGATGAGGTCGGAACAGGCTATAAAAAACAATACATCGTCGAACTTACGATTGACGGCGATCCCATCGCCCGGGGCCAGGACTACTCCATCAAGGGTGCTGAACAAAATGCTGCTGAAAAGTCATGGCAAAAAATAAATGGAGAAACCATTGACCTTGAGCCTAGGAATGGTTAACTTTGTTTAAATAAACGAAGTGCCTGCCATGGCTAAAAAAATTCTGATAGACACAAGGTCAGAAGCTGCTCTCTACACGCTCATTGGAATCTCCTGCCACCTCAGGGATTATCACCTTACCTACCTGCTTAACGAGAAATTGGAACTGGAATTCATCAAGGAGGAGGATTTCCGCGGATTTCCCCTTTTTTTCTGCAGGGATGAGAATGGTTTCAACACCTATAACCTTCTTGGAAACCGAGGAGCGGAGTCATTTCTGCTGCCGGAGATGAAGCAGGCCGATTATTTGCTGCTGGTCGAGGGGCCATTCAATAAAACCAGGACGGAGAGACTCCTTAAAAATATCAGGAAGATCGGCAAAATCCTGTTATCGTTTGAAATCAACATCGAATCAGTCAAAAATTTTGAGACCGTACTCAGCGATCTGGAAATCCATTTTATGCATATCCATAAAGAATCGAAAACAAAGTATTCACCATCAAAAAAGTAGGAGGTACTGCCATGTTTGAGGATATTAAAAAATCGATAGACAAAGGCCTTGATTATGCATTCATGAATGCTGAAAAGCTTGCGCAGGCAGCAAAGGACCTTGCAAAAGAGAATAAACTGACCAAGGAGGAGGCTAAAAAGCTCTACGATGACCTTGTTGCGAAATCGGAAGAGGCAAAAAAAACAGTCGAAGCCGAACTCCAGGTTTTTCTGAAAAATGCCTTGAAAAAGATGGATATCCCCACCAAAGATGATATCCTGCTCCTTGAAAACCGGATCAAGGCACTCGAATCGGGCAAAAAAGCACCGGTGAAGGCCAAAACCGGGCCAAAAGTTGCAAAAAGTCCAAAAGCAAAAATTAAAAAATAGCCCGAAGGCCTTTCTGTAACACACCAACGACGTGAAAATATCAAGGATTGGACTTGCGGTCCATGAATTGGGCCGTGCGCGCGAGATCATAGGCATCGTGGTCAAGTACGGGTTAAGCGAGTGGGTGACGACCTCGGGGCTGGGCAAACTGTTTGTTTCAAAGAGGCGCCTTGCCCGCATCGAACGCTATAACCAATGGGAACGGATCCGTATGGCCGTCGAAGAGCTGGGCCCTACATTTATTAAGTTTGGGCAAATCCTTGCCGACCGTCCTGACATTGTCCCCGAAGATCTGCGGACGGAGTTGAAAAAGCTCCAGGATGAAGCCCAGCCTATATCCGATGATGCAGCGCGTCAGGAGATCGAAAGGGAGCTGGGAAGACCCGTAGAAGAGATCTTCAGGGAATTCGACACCGGCAGGCTTGCCTCTGCGTCAATAGCCCAGACCTACCGGGCAGTATTTCTCAACGGGGAAGAGGTTTGCATCAAGATACAGAGACCGGGGATCGATAAAAAAATAGAGCTCGACCTGATCCTGATGAATTTTTTTGCTGCCAGGATTCAGCGGAACAATCCCGACATGGAGGCCATTAACCTCACCGGGGTGGTGCATGAATTCGGAAAAACCATCAAACGGGAACTGGATTTTCACCATGAGGCATCTAATGTGGTGCGCTTCGGCCATTGTTTTACGGATGACCCCGATATCAGGGTGCCAAAGGTCTACTCGCATTATACCACACGGAGGATACTGATTGAACAGTATATCAGGGGGATAAAGGTCAGCGATCTGGAATCGTTGCTGCAATCGGGAAATGATCCGAAGATTATTGCCAGGAAGGCCTTGCGGCTGGTATTCGACCAGATTTTCACACACGGTTTTTTTCATGCAGATCCTCATCCCGGCAATATTTTCGTGCTTGAAGGCAATGTGATCTCATTCATCGACTTCGGGATGATGGGCTCGCTTCAGCCGGAGCATCTGGAGTTCCTGGGCAAATATGTGCTCGGTTATCTCGGCCGCGATCCGCATGCAATGACAGAAGCACTGTTGCTGGTGTCGGGAAAACGAAACTACAACCGGTTCAAAGACCTGGAGTTCCAGGTCAGCGAAATGATGGCACACAATAAATACCTTAGTTTCGATGAAATGGATTTCGGGAAGGTGATGAATGAATCGGTGGATATCCTGGTCCGCTACGGGTTGCGGATCCCCCCAGGGATATACCTCCTTGTCAAGGCCCTGATGGCGATCGAACGCGTGGCCGTGGTACTTGACCCGCAGATCGATTTTGCCACCGAAATGCAGCCTTATGCAGTCAAACTGATTGCCCGGCAATTCAGTCCGCAAAATATCGCATCAGAGGTTTTTGAAGCAATCCGCGAGTACTATAAGCTGATCAGGGAACTACCCTCCGATTTAAACGAGATCCTTTATAAAATAAAAGATGGCAGGTTCAAAACCCAGATTGAGGTAAAAGGCCTGGAACCGCTCGCCGACCACATCGATACCTCGAGTTCGCGGGTCTCGGTTGCCATCGTGCTGGCTTCGCTGATCATAGGGGCCTCCATCATATCGCAATGGGACCAGACAAGATGGATCGGCGCCATAGTATTCTGCATTGCCGGCCTGTTTGGATTCTGGCTGCTGGTAAAATTGTTCCGGAGAAATAAGTTTTAGGTAGCGGGGTAGCGAAATAGCGAAACAATCACGAATATCCGAAAAAAAACAGATTTTTGCGGGTGAATTACGAAAACAGCTGGTAACCTGAGGTTATTCGATGATTTTGATCGTCATTTTAATGTCCTTCACCGGGCGGTCTGAACCGTCTTTCTGGACCGAAGCGATTTTTGTAATCACATCGAGACCTTCGGTAATTTCACCGTAAACGGTATAATTGTTATTCAGGAAATGGGCTCCGGTTTCGGGCTCCACGATGTAGAACTGCGATGCCGAAGATGCCTTTGCCGGGTTTTCAGTCCTTGCAGCTGCAAGAGCACCTCTTTTATGGGTGAGCGCCTTGTTGAATTCGGCTGGAACTGTATAGCCGAGATCTCCGCTTCCCAGCTGCTGGCCCGGCCTTGCAGTCTTTGAATTGGGATCGCCGCCCTGGATCATGAATCCAAGAATGACGCGGTGAAACAATGTTCCGTCATAAGTTCCGGCCTTTGCCAGTTTTACAAAATTGTCGCGGTGCTGTGGAGTTTCATTGTACAGGAATCCCTGCATATCACCAAAATCGGTGTGGATTAAAAAATTTACCTCTTGCATGTCTGTTGTTTTTTGAATATCATTTTCTGTTTTAAATAGTCTTTCGCCGCCCAGGTCCTGTCGCAAAATTTCGCTATTTCGCTACTTAAAAGGCTCCCGTAAACTGTTTTAAAAACCTCACATCATTCTCGAAGAACAGCCTGAGGTCTTTGATCTGGTATTTCAGCATGGTGATCCGTTCAATCCCCATACCGAAGGCGAACCCGGTGTATGTCTTGCTGTCGATTCCGCAGTTATCCAGTGCATTGGGATCGACCATGCCGCAGCCGAGAATCTCGACCCAGCCGGTATATTTGCAGATGTTGCAGCCAACGCCGCCGCAGATATTACAGCTTACATCCATCTCCCCCGATGGTTCGGTAAAGGGAAAGTAGGATGGACGCAACCTGATCTGCGTTTGCTCCCCGAACATCTCTTTGGCAAAATACATCAGGGTTTGTTTAAGGTCGACAAATGATACATTCCTGTCGATATAAAGTCCTTCAACCTGGTGAAAGATACAGTGGGCGCGGGCAGAGATCGCTTCGTTCCTGAAAACCCTTCCCGGGAAGATCATCCTGATCGGGGGCGGGGTGGTTTCCATGGTGCGGATCTGAACCGATGACGTATGGGTGCGTAGCAGGATGTCAGGATCCCGGGCAATGAAAAAGGTGTCCTGCATATCCCTTGCAGGATGGTCGGCGGTGAAATTAAGGGCAGAAAAATTGTGCCAGTCATCTTCGATCTCGGGACCATCAGCTACTGTATAACCAATCCGTGCAAAGATGTCGATAATCTGGTTCCTTACGATCGACAGCGGATGCCGCGCCCCAGGTTCAAGATGATCGGCAGGCCTGGTGAGATCAGCTTCAGATGACGAGACTGCTTCCCGGTTTTCAAACATCGACCTGAGGTCGTCAATTTTCTGCTGGGCTTTGCTCTTTAGTTCATTCAGCAGTTGGCCCACTTCCCGTTTCTTTTCCGGAGGAACTCCCTTAAAATCGTCAAACAGCACCGATACCAAACCCTTTTTGCTCAGGTATTTGATTCTCAGCTGCTCAACCTCTTCCTGGCTGATTGCCATAACCGAATTAATTTCGGCAATCAGTTGATCGATCCGGTCCTTCATGGGGTCATCCTGTAATTGTATTGTGATGAGTCACGCGTCGTTCGTCACGCGTAACGAAAATTATTTCACTATGCTGACGGTCATCTTCACATCCTTGAGCGGGCGGTCGGCCTGGTCTTTCTGTACAGAAGCGATCTTTGTGATCACATCCAGGCCCTGGGTGATCTCACCGTAAACAGTATAGCTGTTATCCAGCTGATGGGCGCCATTCTGAGGCTCAACAATATAAAACTGGGATGCTGAAGAGGCCTTGGCAGGATTTTCGGTGCGGGCTGCAGCAAGGGCTCCTCTTTTGTGGGTTAAAGCCTTGTTGAATTCGGCCGGAATTGTATATCCCAGATCACCGCCCCCAAGCCGCTGACCGGGTTTGGCAGTCTTTGAATCGGGGTCGCCGCCCTGGATCATGAATCCAAGAATGATACGGTGAAACAATGTTCCGTTATAAAACCCGGATTTGGCAAGTTTCACAAAGTTGTCGCGGTGCTTTGGGGTCTCATTGTAGAGAAATCCCTTCATATCCCCGAAATCCGTATGGATCACAAATTTCACGGTTTTCTGAGCGGGTTTGGCCTGTGACCATGAGGAGAGATTAATCATTAAAAGGGCAGCCAATAAGACTAATGCGATTTTTTTCATAGGTTTTTGATTTTTAGAGGGGCAAAAGTACAAAAAAGATTCAAATTTTTCCTGTTTTTTCAAGGTAACAGCGGCGGCAAAGGGGCTCGTAGGATTCCATTTCACCCAACATGACCAGGTGGTTGTCGTTTACAATACGGTGGGTAAACTGGGCCAGGTCGCCGCACGACATACAAACGGCATGCACCTTGGTGACATCTTCGGCAATGGCGATCAGGGCGGGCATAGGTCCGAAGGGTTTTCCCAGGTAGTCCATATCGAGCCCGGCTACGATCACACGAATGCCGCTGCCGGCAAGCTGGTTGCAGACGGCCGGCAGCTCATCATCGAAAAATTGTGCCTCATCAATACCAACAACATTCACATCGTTGGTGAGCAGCAGTATCTCTGAAGCGGACTGGACAGGGGTGGAGAGGATGGCATTGGCATCGTGTGAAACCACGTTGGTTTCATCATACCTTTTATCAATTTCCGGTTTGAATATCTCAACCTTCTGCCGAGCGATCTTCGCTCGCTTCAATCTTCTGATGAGCTCTTCGGTTTTACCGGAAAACATGGAGCCACAGATCACCTCAATCCACCCCAGCCGGTTCACCGGATTATTTTTTTCGATCTGCATTTATTGAGGTTAAATTGTTGTATTTTTATAGCAGGATTATCTTGCCGGCAGGACAGAAATTGAGTAAAACAATCCGGCTCTTCAGCAATACCGGATCGGTCAGGGTTCCGAAATTTTTCCGCCAGTTTCTCCCGGTAAGCAAAAGTAAGAATTTCCGGTGACCGGGAAAAAAATATACCATGAAATATCCATAAGCACCTTGTTCATGCAAACCGTGAACGATAATTTATGGATATTCCAGGTGACCCGAAAAAATAAAAATTATCACATGAATAAAGAGATTATCAAAGATGAGATCAGGTGGCTGCTTGAGGCCATCAACGAGCAATATGAGGTGATCAGCCAACACGGCGACCGAATCCCCCAGATCGAATTTGATATCCTGATGGAGAACCTGCGAAAGTTTTATGAAAACCTGCAGGTATTAAAACGGCTCGACGACCCCCATTTTTCCTATGAAAGAAAGGTTCAGCCCAGGGAGATGCCCAAACCTGCTCCCCAGGCACCCGGGGAGCAGGTTGTCCCGAAGCCTGCCCCGCCGTCACCTGTACCTGCCAGGCCGCCCCAGTCATTCTATAAGCCGGCTGCAGTTGCCGTAAAACAGGAGCCCCAGCCCTTTTCGAAAAAGCAGTCAAAACCTGACGAGATCACACTCTTTGCCATTGAGGAACCGCCCATGGATACAAAACTGAAGGAGGCTAGGGAGCGTGCCTTCAGCCCTAAAATCCCGCCCGAACGCATTGAAAACCTCAAGGCAGCAATTATAATAAACGATAAGTTTATGTTTATCAACGAGCTGTTTGAAGGCAACCTGCGCGAATACAACGAAACCATTGAAACACTTAACGGCTTTAAAACCATTGACCAGGCAGCCGACTACCTCGACCTGATGCGCAAGAAGAATTTCTGGAACACGGGATCCCCGGCTTTTAAAAGGCTTAAAGAGCTGGTTGAAAGGCGTTTCTGAAACGGGGATGTCTGGAGCCGGATATCTCTGATCTCTCAATAATTTCCTTCGTGTATATGGCTGGTACAGAGGCATTGTTGCAGGACAACAATCCAAATCCTGCTTGAAGAACCAGGGCATCGGCAGGGAAATAGGCCCATAAAACAAGCAAACCACCAAAGACAAAACCTGAATTGTTTTCCAGACCACTTTCAGTATATTTGTAGCTTATGTTTACAGGACTGATTTTTTCAGGAATTCAATTTAGTATTAACCAATTAAACCTATCGTCATGAAAACAAAGTTTCTTTTCACCTTCCTGCTGGTTTCAGCGATCCTGACAGGCTATTCCCAAAGCCTGAAACTGCCCAAGGCGGAAGCTGTCAAAAAGGCCGGCGAATCAGTTCAGAAGTCTGCGACCTCCAATGTGAGTGCAGGCAAACTCATCGGTGAACTGACGAACAGCATTTCCGACAAATCCCTCACCGATGCCTTTAAAAACCAGAAGGCAGGATTTACCGAAAAGACAGGAAAAACCACCGATGCAGCAGGCCTCGGCAATTCCCTGGCAACCCTGGGGGAGGGTATAAAACCCGGTGCAATGGATGCCGGCTGGAGTGCAGTAAAGGGCAAATTTATCAAGGATGCCAAATCGGCAAGCACGGTTAAAGCAGTTGCCGGTCTTGCCGGCCAGCTGGAATCACACATAAAGGCCGAAAGTTTTAATGGCAGCTGGGCAAAAGCACGTCCTGCCTGGCAGAGTGCCCTGGGTACCCTTTCAAAATAATCAGGCAACATTTTCTTAAAACAAACACAACCCTATGAAAAAGTATATAGCAGAATGTATCGGGACTTTCAGCCTGGTCTTTTTTGGATGCGGCTCCGCCGTCATTGCGGGAATTTCGGGTACAGGCCCCGGCGGAATCGGTTTACTCGGGATTTCAATTGCCTTTGGGTTCGCTGTGGTTGCGATGGCATACGCCATCGGGGGAATCTCTGGATGCCATATCAATCCTGCTGTTACCATCGGCGTTCTTGCTGCCGGTAAAATGGAGATCAGGGATGCCGTTGGATATATTGTTGCACAATGTGTCGGAGCGATCCTTGGATCGGCAGTGTTATATCTCATTCTTACCGGCAAACCCGGTTTCACAATGGGAGAATGGGCGCTTGGTGCTAATGGCTGGGGAGAGGGATATCTTGGAGGATTTAACACCCTGAGCGCCTTTATTACTGAAATGGTCATGACCTTTCTCTTCATTTTCGTTATTCTTGCCACTACATCAAAATTTGGCAATGGTGCCATGGCAGGACTTGCCATCGGGGTAACCCTGATGCTTATCCATCTCGTTGCCATTCCTGTAACGGGAACTTCGGTAAACCCGGCACGGAGCCTGGGTCCGGCGATTTTTGCAGGAGGAAAGGCACTTGCCCAATTGTGGTTGTTTATCGTTGCTCCTATTGCGGGGGCCCTTCTCGCAGCCGTTGCATGGAAATTCGGGTTTGAGAAGGATTAATTTTTAACTTTACAGGACCCAGCTGAGATTGCAGAAGAGTGTCCCTTCCAATATTGGAAGGGACACTTGCCGGGTCATTCATCATTACTGATTGTAAGGAAATTGTGTAAATTGTAAGTTGTCATGAAAAATGCTCTGAAAATTTCCGGTGGGATACTGGTGGCGTTCCTGTTAATCCTTATCCTTGCTCCATTCCTTTTTCAGGACAGGATCGAGCAGGAGGTTAAGAACCTGGCCAACCGGAAACTGAAAAGCAAGGTGAATTTCGTGAAGATGAATGTCTCCTTTTTCAGCCATTTCCCGAACCTGAGCCTCTCGCTTACCGATTTTTCACTGCAATCCTCAGCACCCTTTGAAAAGGATACCCTGATAAGCGCCCGTGAGATTGCTTTTGGGGTTAATGTCGGCAGCCTGTTTGGAAAAACCATCCGGATCACCCGAATCTATTTCGACAGGGCCAGGGTCAATATCCTCTATAATGAAAAAGGGGCGGCCAATTACAATGTTTACCAGCCGGCCGACAGTGCCGGTTCTGCAGCAAAACCCGACACAGCCGCTCCGTCAGGGGCTGAACTGAATATCGATCATATTGTTTTCAGAAACTGCCAGGTGGTCTATGCCGATCCCTCCATCCCGGTGAGGGTTGTGGCCCGCGGCCTCAATTACGCCGGAAACAGCAAAATGACAAAAGATATTTTCGACCTCGCCTCCCGGGTAAATATAGATGCGCTCGATGTTGAATATGCCGGGAAGAAGTATATTGATGCAAAACCGGTTACCGCAACACTTGCAACCAAGGTAAACAACAAGGACCTGTCGGTTGTTTTTGAAAAAAACGACCTCAGAATCAAGGATATCCCGTTGCAGTTTACCGGAAAATTCTTTTTTGAAAAAGAGGGCTACCAGCTTAACCTGAATTTTTTATCGGTTCTGGAAAAGGAATTTGTCAGTGCCAGGTTTAAAATAAGGCAAACCAAAACACCCTGGATTTCGGCAAAGGTGAATGCCAGTATCGACCTGGGAAAATGGTCAAAAGCCCTGGATGTGAAAACCATTGATCTCAGGGGGTTGTATGAGCTAAACCTGAATGCCGAAGGATCCTATATCACCGGGCCGGTTAAAAAAGGTATCAGGAATGAAACAGATACAGTCATTCTCAGTATCCCGAAATTTGACCTGA
>JBAXFZ010000099.1:0-11326 GCA_037139685.1 Bacteroidota bacterium | reverse complement strand
CACGTCTCTGTAACACCATCCATCTGTATGGTCACCTATGATTCCGTGACAAACAGGAATAAGATTGTAATGACTTCCGTTTCCAGTGTGATTTTTTTTCATTATAACATTTACAAACTTGGAAGTACCAGTAATTATGAGTTTATTGGGGATGTTTCAACACTGGAAAACGAATTCATAGATACAACGTCGATTCCTTACCAGAAACCGTATACCTATAAAATAAGTGTCGTTGGGGATACCATCGTAAGTATGAAAAGTCCCTCCCATACGACCATTTGGTTACACTATGAAAAGACAGGGAATCAGGTTGATTTACTATGGACACCCTATTCCGGCTTCACATTCGATTCCTATCATATTTACCGAAAAGTTGGAAGTGGAAGTTGGAACCAGATTGGACTGAACAATAATTCTACCCTTGTGTTTACCGATATTTACACCGGAACCGATAATCCAACCTACTATGTCGAGGTTGTCCCTCCATGTTCAACAAAATCATCCGGTCAGACTGTTACTTCCAATAAAGTGAAAATTGGTGGTGTCGGAATTGATTCCAAATCTTACATGGATGTCCATATCTTTCCCAATCCGGTAAATAAAACCCTTACGCTTGAACTTCAAAAACCGGGAAACAGGATGTTCCGGGTTTACGACCTGTTGGGAAAGGAATGGTTAACCCTTTCTTCCGATCAGGAAAAAATCAACCTGAATGTTGAAACGATTCCACCCGGGATTTACATTCTCAAAATCCAAAGTGAATCATCAACCACTACCACGAAGTTCTGTAAAGAGTAAACGTCCGTGTTAATTAACACAGAAACGTTTTCCAATCTGTCCGTGAAAGGAAATCTCTGACCAACTCCTATAATCAGATAAAATCAGATATTGAAAAATCAAGAATTTCCTTTCATGGTGTTGATATTATGGAGTTATGGAATATCGTTTTTAATTTCAGATTCCTGCTTCTTTTTCCCTGTTACAGTCCTTGAAGATTCAATGTTTTGCCCTTGATGGATGATTATTAGTCCGATTTTGAAATTGAGGTTCCCGCTATAATCTATATTTCCATTAAAAAAATATGCGGATTGCAGTGCTGTCCAGCCTGGATATGACAAAACCCCCTTGTCATCCGCAACCGGATAAATTGTACAGGGAAAACTGTATGAATAAATTTCTTCCATATAATTTATCGTCAATGCTTTTGATGCTTTATCATAACTGACTGAACCATTATAATGAATGACTGAATCAGGATATGAAGTGGTAATGGTTGTAAAAGAGTAAGTCCCGGAATAGAAATCCTTTTTGGAGTTGTCCTTCTTACATCCAACCATGAAAGTCGACGCAATCAGAAGAAAAATCAGACAAGAAACAGGAATGTGTCTCATAATGAACCGATTTAAATCAAAGGTAATGAATATTCAGAGAATATAACCACCACTTCACAAACTGGACTTCTAATCATAAAGTAAAACCGGGAGTTGAAACAGAAATATCACTTCAGGTTGGGGGGCCCGGTTCCGGTTGGGCAGCCTTTATCAGCACATGTTTTAACCGCATAAAAAAACGGGGTGAGTGACCCCGTTTTTTATTTTACTTGGTTATCCGGAATATTACAACCGTGTTGCTACAGCGTTCCAGTCAACCAGCTTCCAGAAATCGGCGATATAGTCGGGGCGTACATTCTGCTTGTCGAGATAGTAGGCGTGTTCCCACACATCGCAGGTAAGCAGGGGTGTTGCACCCGTTTTCAGGGGGTTCCCGGCATTGCTTTCCTGGACGATCTCCAGGCTGCCATCCTCCTTCTTAACCAGCCAGGCCCAGCCCGATCCGAACAGGGTTGCGGCGGCGGCCGAGAATTTCTCCCTGAACTCTCCGAACGAACCGAAGTTTTTCATGATGGCAGCTGCCAGCTCACCGTCAGGCTCGCCGCCGCCCTGCGGTTTGAGGCAGTTCCAGTAAAACGTGTGGTTCCACACCTGGGCGCCGTTGTTAAAGATCCCTCCGCCGGCAGTGCGAACGATATCTTCAAGCGGGGAGTTTTCAAACCCGGTACCCACAATAAGTTTGTTCAGGTTGTTTACGTAAGCCTGGTGATGTTTCCCATAGTGAAATTCAATGGTCCTCTTCGAAATATAGGGTTCCAGCGCATCCTGGGCATAAGGCAATTGAGGCAATTCGTGAATCATAATTGTAAAGTTTAAAGGGTTAATAGATTAGAAATTCAAAGTGCAAAATGCAAAGTGCAAAATGCAAAGTGCAAAATGTAAAGTGCAAAGTGCAAAATGCAAAGTGCAAAATGCAAAATTCAGGGAGTCAAAATTAGATAAAATTTCATTTCGTCAGCTCTTTCAGGGCACGGTTAAATGCAGGGTCGATTGTGTTCAGGATCGGGTAAAAACCCGGGTTGTCAAGCAGGTTGCGGCCGATATAGGCTTTCATCATGGTTTTTATATACACGTCGGACTTTTGAAGGTCGGTACCTGCCCGCTTGACCCCTTTCTTGTCGGCATAGCTGACAAATTCGGAATAAATGGGTTCGGAAACCGTGAATCCCCGCCCGAACTGTTCTGCATTTTTGAACCTGAGCATCTGGAGCCGGTTCCGGTCGGTATAATCAAACGCGTACTGGTATACCAGTCCCTTGTTGATGCAAAGATTGTAATAACGAAGCGCCGTATCCTTTTCAATGGGGACGTAAATGTCGGGCATGATGCCCCCGCCTCCGTAGACGGTCTTTCCCCTGGGTGTTTTGAATTTCAGGGAATCGGGGAACTTGATCGAATCCTGGTGTTCAAGTTCACCGCTCATGAACCGGTGGTAGTAATCGCTGTTATACACCTCCAGTCCGTCCTTGTAAGATTTCTGGATACAACGGCCGGTAGGGGTGTAATAACGCGATACCGTGAGCCGCAGGGCGCTGCCATCCTTGAAATCCAACTGTTCCTGTACAAGCCCCTTGCCAAAGGTACGGCGCCCGAGGATTGTCCCACGGTCATGGTCCTGGATGGCGCCTGAAACGATTTCGGCGGCTGATGCGGTTCCTTCATCCACCATGACCACAAGCTCGCCCGATTCGAAAAGCCCTTCAGAGGTGGCATTTGCAACCTCCCTTTCATGATGCATCCCCTGGGTATAAACGATCAGCTCGCCTTTGCCAAGGAATTCATCCGCCACATCGATGGCTGCCTGAAGGTAACCACCCCCGTTGCCGCGAAGGTCGAGGATAAGCTTCTTCATTCCTGCTTTCAGGAGTGTCTTCAGGGCTTTGTGAACCTCCTCATGGGTGCTTTTTGAAAAGTTGCTCAGGCGGATGTACCCGATCCCGGGTTTTGCCATGTATGATATATCAACGCTGTATGTCGGGATTTCATCACGGGTAATTGTAAAATCAACAAGTCCGCCTGTTCCCCTGCGGAAAATCGACACCCTGACCTTGGTACCCTTTGGTCCCTTGAGTTTACGCATGACATCGTTGGTGGATATTTTGATCCCGGCAATATTCTTCCCGTCAACCTTCACGATGCGATCGCCGGCCCGTATGCCAAGCTTTTCCGAAGGACCTCCCGAAACCGGGATTATGACTGTTACCGTGTCGTTTTCGATACGGAACTGAACGCCAATCCCGTCAAAACTTCCAAGCAGCGGATCGTTGGCCGAATGAAAATCATCGGCGGAAATGTAGACGGAATGGGGATCGAGTTTCTCAAGCAGTCCGTTGATCGCCTTTTCTTCGATCACCTTCCGGCTCATCGTATCCACATAGTTGTCGTGGACATAATTGACCACCTCTTTCAGCTTGTCCTTCCCGGCTGCAAAGGGATTCAGATCCCCCGTCCGGTTTCCAAGGAAGATGCCAAGGAGTATCCCTCCTGCTAAAACCAGTGCAAACCAGATGGGTAAATATGGATTGTATTTCTTCATGTGCCCGTATTAATCAAAACAGAAACGAAAAATTCCCGGAAATGGTATCTGACAGCTGAGCCATGCGGGCGATTTAAACAAAATTAACTTTTTTTCACCAAATCATTATAAAAAGATCAGAGCCTGACCCCCCGGAAGGATGACAGGCTCTGACCAGGAATATTAATTGCCTTCGTTCAGGATTAACAGTCTGTTTATCAGGGCATTTTCTTTTCTTTTCTCTTGATATCTGCCGGTACCGGCGTAAATTTGATCTCCTGTTTGGTCGTTTTTATCTTATCTGCTTTCAGGGCGAATTTTATGGGGATCACGAAATTCGTCTCAATCGGGTTACCCTTCAACTCTCCGGGTATCCATTTCGGCATCATTTTGATCACCCTTACGGCCTCTTCGTCACAGCCCGAGCCGATCCCCCTGAGAACCTTAACATTGGTTATGGAGCCGTCAGTCTCCACATTGAATCCAACAAAAACTTTCCCGGCTACATTGTTTTTCAAAGCCAGCTCAGGGTATTTGATATTTTCGACCAGGAATTTCATCCTTGCCTCTTCACCCCCCGGGTAACCCGGTTGCTTATCCGGAACCTGGAATTTGTGTTTTGTATCAATAACCTTTACCGGGACACCCATGCTTTTGGGCTCCTGTTTGCTCTTGTCCTGCGGGAGGGCTATTGAAAAGGTGCCTGCCGAGAAGAGCAGCAGCAAGGTCATGATTACGGGAAGGGCCAGCACGATCTTGCCTATGGCCCAGCTCCCTGAACGCTTTTGAGTCATCATAACGATTCGTTTTTTTAATTGTGAAATATTAAAGTTGTTGGTGAGGTTATTCACCTGGATTCCAAGGGTTTCATTCAGAATGATCTGCTGGTAACCTGCCAGCGGCATGCCCTTTTTGATCACCCCTTCATCGGCAAGATACTCATGGATATTTTTCAGCTCCCGCACCGTAAGCCATGTAAATGGGTTGAACCACTGGATGATGATCATCAGTTCGGAGATTACCAGGTCGAGCGAATGGGCCTGCCGGATATGAATTTGCTCGTGTGCCAGGATGGCCTCGCGGGTATCATCGGCAACCTTGTTTTCACTGATGAAGATCATGTTGAAAAAAGAGAAGGGAGCGTATCCCCGGTCGACGGATACCAGCCTGTAACCCCCGGAGCGCCTTATGGAAGACCGGCGGACAAGCCTTGATAACTGGTAGAGCTGGAACAGGTACCTTGCCAGGAATATCACAACCCCGGTAAGGTATACGACCTGGATGATTTCAAACCACTGCAGGTGCTTCAGCACTGTAACCTCCACACTGCCAGGGGTGATCAGTACGGGTTCCAGAAGGACTACCAGCGCAGATGCGGGTTGCCGCATCACCTGGTGGAAGGGGAGCAGTGGCATGACCGCAGAAAGCAATCCTGACAGGAGCAGGTAGACCCGGTTCGTCTGGAAAAAGGTATCACGGCGCAGGAATACCCAGTAAACGGCAAACAAGGCCCCAAGAGACAGGGAGGACTGCAACAGGTAAAACAGGAGCGCATTCATGTTGTCGATTTTTTTTGTTTTTCAATTTCACCGGATATGATTTGCTGGATCTCTTCCAGTTCCCGGATGGTCATCTTCTTCTCTGAAGTAAAAAAGGAGGCAAGCGATTTAAACGAATTTCCGAAATAGTTGTTCAGGAAATTGCCGAAATGGGCGCTGGAATATTCATCCTTGCTTATGAGCGGGAAATACTCGTGCGTGCGGCCGTATGCCTTGTGCCCTACAAACCCCTTTTGTTCAAGGATCCGGATTATGGTCGACACCGTATTATAGGCAGGCCTGGGCTCAGGAAAAACCGACAGGATGTCGTGAACCAGCGCCGGCTGTTTTTCCCACAAAATCTGCATGACCTGCTCCTCGGCTTTTGTGAGTTCACGGATAGGTTGTTTTGGCTTGTTCATCGGATATTGCTTTTTTTAATTGTTGTTAACTCTTCAACTCTCCTGGCTGCGAATTCCCGGTTGGAATAGGTGCGCGATAAATTCAACCCTGCAGCCTGCTCTTCATTTGACGGGGTGTTCTGTAAAGCCCCTTTGCCGGTGTCACTTTTACCCACCTCCACAGGTAACTGTGACAACCGGGCCGGGTCACCTTCGGGGATTCCGGTTTTCTGAAGGAACTGCCGGTACCAGGCAAGGGCCTCCTTTGGCTTGTTCATGAAAAAGTCATACTGGTATGCTATTCTGAAAAGGAACAGATCATTTTGCGGCTGGAGCTCCCTTGCCTGCATAAGGATGGCCAGGGCTGTGTCGCTCTGGTTGCTGATGTTGTAAGCCCCGGCAAGTTCAAGGTAAAGGGAGGATAAAAATTTATCGGACGGCATGATCAATCCAAGGGTTTTATTCAGGTACACAAGCCCGGTGTCGACAAGCATGGAACGGTAGGCCGAAACACCGTAATAAAAGCAGATCTCCGCATCGGTGGTATCCATCCGGAAAGCTTGCCGGAACTGGGGTTCAGCCTTGTCGTACATCTCCTGTTTGTAGTAGCAGAGACCGAGATACTTCCTGGCAAACCTCGAATCATCCCCCGATGCGATGCTACGGATGAACCTCCGCTCAGCCTGGCTGTAATCCTTCAGCTGGTACCGGCAGAAACCGTTTAACTGCAGGATCCCGGTGTTTGCCGAATCAATCGACAGGTATCGTTCGGCAATATCGAGCCCCTGCTGAAATGCCTTTCCTTTGATATAGATGTTGACAAGTTTCCCGGTTATCGCGGCATCGGAGGGATATAGTTCAATTACCTTCCTGTACCAGAAAATGGCGGAATCCGGCTTTTTCAGCTCTGCACAGCAATTGCCCAGCTGCTTCAGTACATAAAGGTCGTTCGTGTCGGTCCTGTAGACCGGAAGAAGGATATCCCGGCCCTTTTCAAAATCATCGTTGTTTAAATAGAGGCCGGCGAGCTGGAGCAGGAAGAAGCGGTTGCCCGGATCAAGGGCGACGGCTCTTTTACAGGCATAAACAGCCAGGTCGTAGTTTCCAAGCTGGCGGTATATATTAACCAGGTTGAACCAGCCCGGGATGCTGGCCGTATCAATCCTGACCACCCTGGCAAGCACGCTCCTGGCTTCCCTGAATTTATAACCTGAAGCAAGTGCCATCCCTTTAATCAGCAGTACGGCAACATTGTTGCTGTCGGTCTCCAGAACCCTGTTGGCTGCACGGGCTGCCTCTTCGTACCTGAAACTTTCCATCAACTGCTTCACCCTGTGAAGATCATCGTTCGTCTGCCCCTTCAGCAACAGGGAGGTCATGAATAAAAAGCCGGTGATTATTATAACCGATATGGAGTGCCTGGTTACCATGTTCAGTCCTGTTAAAACACAATTACATTCAACCGGACAAAGATATAACTAATTTTTTAGTTTGTCAACTATATTTTTAATTTTATAACGAAAGTATCGGGGAGTTTGGCGATGAAAACGGCAATTTTACCGAACGGAGACCATTCCAGGCGATTCAGAGACCCTGGAATGGTCAGTCAAACCACCTCAGGTGACAAAGAGAATCCCCTCCTTCATAAAGAAAGGTTTAGGCATTCAAAACCAGAAAAGCTGTTCATGAGCCTTAATACTTGCGGATGCATCCGCTGTAAAAACAGGTCAGCGGGAATCTTGGTGGCTTTACTCGTTTACGTGCGGGCAGTTAAACGGCACACCTATCTTTTCCCCCTCCATGATGAGGTCGTCGACAATGGGTTTGATGAGCGGAACTCCGTGAATCTCGTTGAATTCGGCATATTCGAACTCCTTTTCACCTGCCACCATGATTTCGTCGCGTCCGACTGCAAGCGGGGATCTCTTCAGCAGGGCGATCATATCGTCCATATGATGCTTGAAATCCAGGATTGGCCTGAAGGATTCGATGTTGATAGCCATAAAGAAATGGGAGACACCGGTTGGCTCAGGCTTCCCGGGGCCGCCGACGTTGGTGAGGAAATTGCCCCCCGACAGGGCGGAGCAGAGAATCTCAACAAGTACGGCAAGTCCGTAACCCTTGTACCCTGCGGTAATGTCCATCCCGCCAAGCGGCAGCAATGCGCCGTGTCCGCCCGGTTTGATCAGGGAGGGGTCGTTGGTAGCCTGTCCCTGTTCGTCAATACCCCACCCGATTGGAATATGCTCATGCTTCTTTTCGTAAACCTGGATCTTCCCATAAGCCACAGCGCTTGTTGCCATATCCAGCAGGTAGGGATAAGCTTTGTCGGAGGGTGCCGCCATGGCGATCGGGTTTGTCCCGAGCACGGCTGTACGGCCGAATGTCGGTGCCACCAGCGGCTGGGAATTGGTCAGGGAGATCCCGATCATATCCTGCTTCAGTGCCATCATGGCATAATAGCCGGCAATGCCGTAGTGGTTGCTGTTGCGGACAGTGATGGCTGCAATACCGCCGGTCCTTGCCTTATCAAGGGTCATCTGCATGGCTTTGTGCGACACCACCTGCCCACAGCCGTTGCCGCCATCTATCAGGGCGGTCGTAGGCGTTTCGCTGATGATCTTAAAGGGTGTGAGCGGGTCGATCCAGCCTTTGCTGATACGGTTCCCGTAATAGGATCCCAACCGGTGCAGTCCATGTGACTCGACACCGCGGATATCGGCACAGATCAATACATCACCAACAATTTTTGCATCCTCGGCAGGCACTCCCAGCCTGGTCATATATCTGACGACGAAGTCCATCAGGTCTTCGTGCTTGAATCGGAATGTTGTTTCCATAAGATTGATTTGAAAGTTTAAGAATTGAGTTAATACACAAGATTATTGCCTTAACTTTTTTCGATGTAGTTGTCAACTACCCATTTTGCAAAGGGGAAGCTGCAGGTAAAGGCCGGCGAAACGGCATTGAGAACGTGGATGGTGTTGTCATCGCCTTCGACCACGAAATCCATCACAAGTTCGAGTGTTTTTGTATTCAGAAGCTGGGCCCTGATCCCGGGCTTGCTCCATTCGGTGAATCCTGACTTGTCGATTGAATGGACCATGCTGGTGGCCAGGTTGACAAAGTAGGATTTGTTGTATTTTTTCATCTCATCAAAAGCAAGACCCCTGAAGCCAAAAGCATTTGACAGGAAAAGCCGGCTCTCCCATCCCAGCACATTGCCCAGCTCGCCCGCCTTGAAATTATCCATCCCCTTGTAATTTTCCCTCCAGAAGGCGGGAATGGAGGTTGGCCCGATCTTGATGGTGCCATCCACGGTTATGGTGTAATGCACCCCCAGGAAGGGATTCTTGAGGTTGGGAACAGGATATATGTTGGTTTTGATGGGCTTGTCCTTTTTCGTGTATTTCAGGTAAATCCCTTTGAAGGGGATGATGGTGTATTGTTGTGAAAAACCGAAATCGCGCGCGATCTTGTCGGCATACAAACCTGCGGTATTGATCACCTTTTTGGCCGAAAGAGCTCTCCCGGAAGTTGTCTCTATGGTTTTTCCGTCAATTTTGCTTTTGTACCCCTCGCTGAAAAGGATTTTAACCCCTTTTGCAAGCAGCTCGTCGCGCACGGCCTTGTTAAGTTCGGTCGGATCCACGGTGGCGGTATTGGGGGAATAGAGCGCGAATTTATGGGTTTTGGCATTGGGATCGATCTCTTTGAGTTCGTCTTCTGTGATGATCTTCACATCCACCCCGTTGCGTTTCCCGCGCCGGTCGAGTTCGTACAATGGTTCGAGTTCCGATTCATCCTTCGCAACGACCACCTTCCGGCATTCATTCAGCTTCAACCCCTTCTCACGGCAAAAGTCCTTCATGGCAAAATTGCCGTCGCGTGTAAATTTCGCCTTCAGCGAATCGGCCGAATAGTAAAAGCCAGCGTGAAGCACCCCGCTGTTGCGGCCGCTTGAATGATAAGCCACATCCGGCTCCTTTTCAATGATTGTAATGGTGGCCTGGGAAAAACGGGAACGCAGTTCGCGGGCAATGGCCAGGCCAATAATCCCGGCGCCGATAATGAGATAGTCGGAATGTTCAGTCATAACAGTTTCTTATGTTTTTATTAAAAATCGTTTTTGAAACAACAGGCAGGCATTGATATCGTAAACAAATCAGCTACCTCTTTCTAATTAGGTGATACCGTCAGGCTGTCAACAAGATAACGGCTTTCACCCCGCCATGGAAGAACTCCGTTTTTTTCCCTGTAATGGAGCACAACGGTTGATCCTTCAAGATGAAGGAGCTTTTCGGCAAGTTCCTTCCCCGGCACCGAGAAATAAAACTTTTCAGAAGCCAGTGAGACATCCTGGCTGCTCTTGATGCTGCTCAGGATCAATTCACCCTCATAGGTTTTAAAAATGGTTCCCTTATATGAAAATTTCTGAAGCAGTCCAGCCCTGTTCCCTTCACTGTATGTGAAACTGTATTTCCAGTAGATAAAAACAGCCGTTGCGATGACCAGGACCGCCAGGCTCCAGTATAAAAACTTTTTCATATTCTGAAAGTTTAATTAACATGCAAACTTACTCGAACTTTTGCTAAAATCAAATTCCGGTTGCCCATATATCAGGAATACAAAGGAGTTTTTTACATTTGCGCTTTTTACCCAAGAACCTTTCTGCCCTATGACTCATTCCACTGCCGCAAATCAGGATCATCCCCGCATTCTGCTTACCGGAGGTTCCGGTTTCCTGGGCATGGCCATCGTCAGGGAGCTGCTTGACGCAAACTCCCCCGTGAAGCCTTCGTTGCTGCGTATTTTCGACCTGGTACCCTATCCGGGCCCCCCGGATGCACGCATCGAGATGGTCACAGGCAATATCTGTGATGCCGCTGCCGTCAGCCATGCCTGCCGGGGGATCGACCTGGTAATACATTCGGCGGCCATGGTCGACTGGGGTACGAAACCCGAAAGGGAGGTGCTTGCGGTTAATTTCGGAGGCACTGAGAATGTAATGCATGGCTGCAGGGAACATAAGGTAAGACACCTGGTTTACACCAGTTCGCTTGATGCGATCTTCGGGGGGAAATCGCTTGTAAACATAGATGAAACCATTCCCTATCCTGAAAAACACCCGAACATGTATTGCCGCAGCAAATGCCTGTCGGAAAAACTGATCCTGGAAAACGGGGCCTCCCATGACAAAGAGAAACCGACAGCACCTCCTGGCGGAGCCACTGGCCTGACAACCTGCATCCTGCGGCCAGCCGACATTTATGGCCAGGGTGACCCGTTTCATATCGGATCCCTGATCGATATGGCAAAAGGCGGGTTTTATGTAAGACTTGGCGACGGCTCCTCGAAATCGCAGCATGTTTATGTGGGGAATATGGCGTGGGCCCATGTGCTGGCATCGAAAGCCCTCCTTGACGGGAATCCCGCAATTTCAGGCAATGCCTATTTCATTACCGATGGTCAACCCTCCAA
>JBAXFZ010000098.1:0-11328 GCA_037139685.1 Bacteroidota bacterium | reverse complement strand
CGTCGTTTGATTGTGATTGAAACCTATAGCTGTCTCACTTTGTCAGGTTTCCTTGCCGTTTCCGGCTTGTAATTCAATCGAAAACAAAATATGGTTTTCGAGGGTGCAAAGGTAAAACTAATTTCGACCCATACAAGAAAAAGGTGAAAAAAAGTGAAAAATTATTTGTTCCTGATAATCATCACTGTTCCATCGATATCTGTAAGGTGGACCAGGTTTTCGGGGATGGTTGCCAGGAATTCATCAACAGCCTTCAGGATTCCGGGCCATTTATCGTTGTAGTCATGAACCAGGATCACCCCTCCGGGGGGAAGCAACGGGTAAAAGAACTCCAGTGCAGCCTTTGCAGGAATGTAAAGGTCGGTATCAATATTTACAAGTGCGGTCATCTCCTTAAAACCGCGGGCCGTTTCGGGGAAATATCCCTGGTGCACATATATATTATCGTTTCCTCCAATTTTCTTCAACACCGATGCAACACTCGTGTCGGCAAAGTTGTCGGGGGTGTAGGTGGCCGCCTCACCGGTTTCGGCCCGGAGATCACCGGCCGGAAAACCCGTGAAGGTATCAAACAGGTGAAATGGCCTTGCAGGATCCATCTGGTGAATTATTGCAGCACTGGCACCTTTATATACACCCACCTCTGCAAATACCCCGGGGACCTTCTCCCTCCTGAGCCGTTCAACCTGGAACCACCAGGCAAGGAACCGGGATTTGTCGCGATAGCCTCTTTCCATCCGCTTCAGCCGGGGTGAAATCCTGCCTCTCTTTACCGCCATCTGCCACTGCACCGGGGTTCCCTCCCTGTTAACAAAGGTGATCCAGAGATATCGCAAAAATAAGATGATCAAAATAAGGACTAACCCGTAATTTACAAGTTGAAAAAGTGTCAGGTTGTGAAAGCTTAAAGCCATGGGAACTTTATAAATATTTATAAAAGTAGCTCTTTTTTACAATTTTGAATGAACTAAATGCAATGAACCCTGCTTTTTCCTGCAAGGAGAATGAATAAACTATAAACAGGAGGATTCCGCCTCACGCTGTAAAATTACCAAATTGTTATCAACCAACGGGTAGTGGTTCACCTTAAACCCGTATTTTTGCCGCTTAATTTAAAACATGTCGATAAACATTCTCAACGAACTGAACGAAGCCCAGCGCGCAGCCGTACAGGCTACCGAAGGACCTGTCATGGTCATCGCCGGTGCTGGCTCCGGTAAAACCAGGGCGCTTACATACCGTGTGGCTTACCTTGTCAATAAGGGGGTGGATCCCTTCCATATCCTGGCCCTTACCTTTACCAACAAGGCCGCAAGGGAGATGAAGGAGCGCATCGTTCACCTCGTGGGACCGGAAGCGGCCAATGTATGGATGGGCACATTTCACTCTGTCTTTGCACGGGTGCTGCGCATCGAGGGCCATTTGCTGGGATATCCGTCGAACTATACCATATATGATACCGATGACACCAAGCGGGTCATGAAAAACCTGATCAAGGAAAACAACCTTGATGACAAGGTTTACATGCCCAGCTATGTCCTGCACCGGATCTCCAGTGCTAAAACGGGCCTTCTCTCGGCATCCGATTACATCGAAAGCCCGGAACTTCGGGAATATGATATCTCCGCAGGGAAACCCCTGACCGGTCAGCTCTACACCCAGTACCAGGCAAGGCTGCGACGGGCATCGGCCATGGACTTTGACGACCTGCTGTTCAACATGAACATATTGCTCAGGGACTTCCCGGATATTCTCTATAAATACCAGCAAAAATTCCAGTATATCCTGGTCGATGAATACCAGGATACCAACTATGCGCAGTACCTGATCGTTAAAAAGCTCGCCGCCAACAATGAGAATATCTATGTGGTGGGTGATGATGCACAGAGCATCTATGCCTTCAGGGGAGCCAACATCCAGAATATCCTGAACTTCAAGAGCGATTACCCCGATCACCAGGTATTCAAGCTGGAGCAAAATTACCGGTCGACCAACACCATTGTAAAGGCTGCCAACAAGATCATCGAGAACAACAAAAACCAGCTGTTCAAAGAGGTGTGGACTGAAAATGAGGAGGGACAGCGTATCCAGATCATTAAGGCATCAACCGACAACGAAGAGGCCAACCTGGTTGCACAGTCGATTTTTGAAAACAAGATGAACCACCAGCTGCAGAATGTCGCCTTTGCCATTCTATACCGCACCAACTCTCAATCGCGGGCGCATGAAGAGGCTTTGCGGCGGCTCAATATCCCCTGCAGGATCTATGGCGGCCTCTCTTTTTACCAGCGGAAAGAGGTCAAGGACCTCCTCTCCTACTTCCGGCTCACCATCAACAACCGTGACGAGGATGCACTGCTGCGGATCATCAACTTCCCGGCCAGGGGCATCGGCAAGACCACGCTGGAAAAACTGATTGTCGTGGCCGATGAACAGAAGAAAAGCATCTTCGAACTCATCGAAGACCCGGCCGCCAGCAACCTCAGGCTGCCGGAAGCCACTTCACAAAAGGTATTCGGGTTCGTTACGATGATCAAGAGCTTTACAGCCCTGCTGAAGGCCAGGAATGCCTATGAACTGTCAAAGCATATAGCAGGATCTTCAGGACTGATGAAGGAGCTCTACGATGATAAAACCCCGGAGGGGGTAAGCCGCTTCGAGAATCTTGAAGAGCTGCTCAATGCCATCAAGGAGTTTTCCGAATCGCCGAGGACCAACATTGAAACCGGGGAGATAGAGCCGGATGTGGTGCGAACCCTCGATGAATTCATGCAGGATATTGCCCTTCTAACCGATGCCGACAAGGGGAACAAGGATGACGTTGACCGCGTAACCCTGATGACCATTCATGCGGCGAAGGGCCTGGAATTTCCCTATGTCTACGTGGTCGGGATGGAAGAAAACCTCTTCCCTTCCATTCAGTCGCTCAATTCCCGAGCCGACCTCGAGGAGGAGCGCAGGCTTTTCTATGTGGCCGTTACCCGTGCACGCGAGAAGCTCACCCTCTCCTATGCCGAGAACCGTTACAAATGGGGCACACCTACAATGTGCGAACCCAGCCGCTTCCTGAGCGAAATCCCGGAAGCCTACATTGACTTCCCGAAAAAAATCGCTGCCCAGAAAGCAAGCTTTTCAAGGGAAAACAACTGGTCGGCCTCATTGCCTGGAATCGGCATGCCTGAAAAAAAGCCGGTACTTCCCAATAACTTCAGGAAAATACCATCATCACCGGCAGCGACCGCCCCTGGTGCCAGCCCTGGCACCAGCCAGAACAACATCCAGGGTGGCAGCCAGCATGTCAGCGCAGATCCACCTTCTGAGGTTGACGATATCCAGACAGGGATGGAGGTGATGCACGAACGATTTGGAAAAGGAAAAGTCGTGAATCTTGAAGGAGTCGGCCCCAACAAAAAGGCAACCGTGTTCTTCCCGGCCATCGGGCAGAAGCAGCTTTTACTGCGGTTTGCAAAACTCAGAATTGTAAACTGATCACTGAAGACAGCCCGGGAATTCCAGTTTTAAAACCGATTAACCATGGTTCCTGAACACACCATTACACGGGCTCCTGCTCTATGTTAACAGGCAATCACGTTCCGTTGTATGCCAATGTAGATGTACAGTGTGCAAGGTCGTACAACTTTTGAATGCCAACCGGATCGCTCCTGCCGGCCCATCTTTTAATTCCCTGTGAAGACCCGGGTGATATTTGCATAACCCTTGCTTTCAGCTTTAGAATTATTTCACCGGAACCTGTTTTCAAAGGTTTTGCATTCTTGAAGACCCGTAACCTCTGTCAACTCAAACCTGGCATACAGCATGCCTGTGCCTTAACAGGTAAACGGTTCCTAATACACACAGCCCGATGCCTAAAATGATCAGGCCCCATTGGGTGAGGGTGGGGATCATGTTAGTTGGAAAAGTAACAACAAACTGATCATCCCCGGTGAAGAGGTCGAAAACAGCACCGGGAGCGGGTCCAACTTGCACACATACAACATCGCCCGGGACCAGGTGTACATCGTTCATGGAGCCCCGCAAATATTCAACACAATGGCAATAATGAATTGCGAAAGTCTCATCGCAGCTGGTCACACTCCCAGGCAGCCCGTGACTGGGGGGACAACTACCGCCACAATACTCCTGGATCTTACCGCTGCCGGCAGGATATTCACGTTGGTGAAATCCACAATCCGAACCACCCGCATAAACTACAAACGGAACTAAATCTGAGTGAACCGGAATGTTGTTGATTTTAAATATAACGAGGCAGCTCAAGTCCTTCTGATCCCACGAGGCGTTTTCAACACATATATCGGCAATGATATTATAGTTGCCGCCACCTGCATCGGCAAAATGAATGGAATTAACACCCCGGTTTGACTCCGGCATTAGCGATAGATTTCCCATTCCATAAGAAGGTCCGATTTGATTGTGCAGCAAATCTGCCCAATGCCAGGAATCGACGGCTAGAGGACCAGCATTTGTTGTAAATTTAATGGCCACTTTGCTTCCATCAGGTATCCCGGGAAAAAAATCAAGGTCCAATAGATCGCCGCTGACATTAACAGGGGGATCAATCGTCGGGTATTGATAGCTATAGTTACCTCCCGTCCCAGTTAATAATATGTGGATGCTCCTGACAAGGTAACCCGTATTATTTGGGAATAACCATATTTTAGTATCTGTTGCATTTACTGAAAAAGTAATTATCGCCAAAAAGAAGAGTAAAATGTTTTATTTCATTTTTAAGGTCTCCTTATCATTTTAGTTTGCGTTTGTGCTTACTCTTATTCCCGTTTTCAGCTTTCCGGGTACCGATTTGCTTATCAGACGGAGTTTCATGAGGTGGCAAGCGGAGCAATTTAAACGGTTTATACAGGATATCCTGCTTGAATTCCCGGATCATATCTTCGACTTACCGGCCATTGAGATCGCACGATAATGCAGGAATCAATGGTAATCAGAAGTGTTCTTCCAATGGATCAACCAGGACCTGATTCCTGAAAAACCGGGGGGCCTTCAGAACACACGGGAAACCTCCATTCCTGGGTCATTATATTCATTTATCTCATACCTGAGTAAATCCAGAATCAACTAAAACCAACCTCACCGTCTTTGAAATAGCGTTTCCGGGATTCAGCTCTCCAGGAAATTTAATAAATCAAGAACTACCTTTTCTATACTTTCAAAATGTACAATACATAACTAATACAATACTAAGAAAAATTATGCGTAAAAACCATGCAAATGAGGGAACGGCAGCTTTAGGCGTGGGAACGGCAGGGTTATGCCAGGGAACGGAAACATTAAAGAACCAGCTATCGGGCAGAAGGTATCGGGCAGGAGGCTGCCTGCAGTTCATCTATTTCAGCAAGCCGATTACCACCATTAAGTTCAACGACGAGGTTCCTCTGTAAATGTCATTCAAACAACATTTTAAAAACTCCTAACAAGTATCTGTTAAACTCTCGGGGATGATCTTGTAAAGATAATTCCCGTCGCCATGTCCGGTGCGGATGGATCGACCATCGTTTCATGCGAGGCGGATTTCTCCTGACTGCCGGTCAACCGTATTTCAGATTACGGAAAAATTACGGAAATATTTTTTGCCGGGGTAATGCCACGGACATGTCACCCAATTCGGAAGCCAGGTTTATCTTGCGGATTTGGAATATTGATCAACAGCCTCCCGGAATTCACTCAGTTTTCGCCTCGAAATGCAAAACCGCGTGCCGTCGCTCATCTCTGCAAAACTTCCTTCAAAACTTGAGTACCCTTCCAGGAAATTCATGTTGATAATCGTCGATTTGTGAATCCTGAAAAAAACCGGATGATTTAGTATCCTGTCAAATTCGCCCAGCGGTCGTGTAGATACAACCCTGCTTTTGTTGGCCAGGCAGAGTATCGTATAATTGCTGTCGGCCTGCAGATAAATTATATTGCTGACAGGAACCACCCGAAACCCGAACTGATGGGCAACCGTAATCCTGCCGCAGGGTCTGCCGTCAACCATGTTCGAATCAAGGTTATGCTCCTGCAGGTCATGCTCATGTTTAAGGAAACCCATCCCCTGTTGTCGCCATTCCCACTGGTTAACGGCCTTGGTCACAGCTTCACGCAGTTCTGCCGCATTGACAGGTTTCAGCAGGAAATCTATGGCGTTTACTTTCAGCGCCTTTAAGGCATATTCTTCGCTGGCGGAGGTAAAAATGATACCGTAATAGTTTTTCGGAATGGTCTGCAGAAAGGTGAAACTATCCTCCCCCCGGAAACAAATATCCAGGAAAATGAAGTCAATATGGTTGTTTTCCAATATCTCCCGTCCATCTTTTGTAGTAGCGGCGGTCCCGCACACCTCAATTTCAGGGCAATTCTCGTTAAGAGAACGTTCCAGCGCTTCGCGCATGGACTTCTCACCTTCCACAATAATGGCCTTATATGATTTCATTCCTTGGGTTCAGTTGTATCCAACTTTTAATGGAACTGTTTATCAAGGCCTAGCCGAATTTAAATAACGATAAATATACGTTTTTTTTTTGCATTTTTCACCATCACGGGATTTTTTTTCTGCGGGGCCGGTTAGCTGAACCGGGAAGACAGTCGCTCCAGGTTGAAGCGCCGGGAACTTCCCCCCCGGGTAAGAGATTCAGGTTTTCGGATCCAGGCATTTTTGCGTCATTTTAAAATCACCCAATATTGTTGTATCTTTGCAAAAAATTACACGTGAACGAACAAATAGAATACAACACCACGCGCGAGCTGATGTTTATCCCGGAGTATGGCCGGAATGTGCAGCGGATGATCAAGTACTGCTGTACGATCGAAGACCGCGAAAAACGGAACAAGGCTGCAAAATTCATAGTTAATGTGATGGCCCAGCTCAACCCGACCGTTAAGGAATCGGGCGATTACAAGCATAAATTATGGGATCACCTCTTCATCATTGCCGATTTCAAACTCGATGTCGACGCGCCTTACGACCCGCCCCCTCCCCTGTCGCTCAGCACCAAGCCCGAGCATCTTTCTTACCATGACAAGGAGATCGAATTCAAACATTACGGGAAGAATATCGCGCTGATGATTGAAAAGGCAACTGCATACGAAGACGGCATTGAAAAGGATGCCCTTGTGAATGCTATTGCCAACCACATGAAGAAATCGTACCTGAACTGGAACCGCGAATCGGTGGCGGATGAACTGATTGAAAAGCACCTGGCCATTTTATCGAAGGATCAGCTGAAGCTGAACCAGGACTTCCGCTTCACCCACACCAACGATATCCTTGCACAGAACCAGAAACGGAAACCCTTCCGCACGGGTCCTGACCGCAACTTCAACAAACAGCAGGCATTTGTAAAGCCGGCTTTCGTCAACCAGCGCGGCCGGAATAAACCTCAATGAGTTCCTTTGAAATCATCGGAGGGAAGAAATTACAAGGGGAGATAACACCCCAGGGAGCCAAGAACGAGGCCTTGCAGGTTATATGCGCCTGTTTGCTCACCCCTGCGAAAATCACCATTCACAATATCCCCGATATCCGGGATGTAAACAAACTCATCGAACTGCTGCAGGCGCTGGGGGTCAGGGTTGAAAAAACCGCCCCGGCTTCTTACTCCTTTGAGGCGACTGAAATTGACTTCGGCTACCTCGGCACCAAAGATTTTCGTGACAAAGCAGGGAGCCTGCGGGGGTCAATCATGATCCTCGGCCCCATGCTTGCCCGTTATGGCCAGGGATGCGTTTTTATCCCGGGAGGTGACAAAATAGGACGCCGCAGGCTCGACACCCATTTCATCGGGTTGCAGAAGCTGGGTGCGACTTTTGAATATCACCAGCAGGAACAGCTTTACAGTGTAAACGCCCCCGACCTCCGGGGATCCTATATGCTGCTGGATGAAGCATCGGTCACCGGCACTGCGAACATCCTGATGGCTGCTGTCAAGGCCCGTGGCACCACGACGATCTTCAATGCCGCATGCGAGCCCTATATTTCCCAGCTATGCTCGATGCTGGTCTCAATGGGAGCCAAAATCACGGGCATTGGTTCAAACCTGCTCACCATTACCGGGGTGACCGAACTGCATGGCTGCGAACATACGCTTCTTTCGGATATGATCGAAGTGGGCAGTTTTATTGGACTGGCCGCCATGACGGGATCTGAAATCACCATCAGGAATGTCAACTACCACCAGCTTGGCATGATACCCGACGTGTTCAGCCGCATGGGCATCCGCATGGAAAAGAGGGATGACGACCTCTATATCCCGGCACAGGATCACTATGAAGTCGAAACCTTCATGGATGGATCCATCATGACAATAGCCGATGCACCTTGGCCCGGTTTTACCCCCGACCTTATCAGCATCATCCTGGTTATTGCAATCCAGGCCAAGGGAAGCGTGCTGATCCATCAGAAGATGTTTGAAAGCAGGCTCTTTTTTGTCGATAAGCTCATCGATATGGGAGCCAGGATCATTCTCTGCGATCCGCACAGGGCTACCGTGATCGGGCTCGACCACCAGTATCACCTCAGGGCCATCCGCATGGCCTCACCCGATATCCGTGCAGGCGTCGCCCTGCTGATAGCGGCGCTGTCGGCCGAAGGCAAAAGCATTATCGACAATATCGAACAGATCGACCGGGGTTACCAGGAAATAGATATCCGTCTTCAGAAGCTGGGTGCCCAAATCCGCCGGATCGAAGGCTGACATTTTGTCGTAAAATTCCAAATGGCAGGTTTTTTGATAACAGATAACCGGATTTATTCGAATACGATCCCTATGATGACAAGAAAAAATAAGAAAGAAAGAGAGAAGATGGACAATACCAATGCAAAAAACCATGCTCATGAGGACCTTGTGGAACAGGATTTAGCTGAAAACCCGACACTGACCGATACAATTGCCATCAACAAGGGCGAAATCCCCGAACTGGCACCCGACGAACAATACTCGGTGTTAAATGACAAATACCTCCGCCTCTATTCAGATTTCGATAATTTCCGGAAGCGCACGCTGAGGGAGAAGATTGAACTCAGCAAGAGTGCTTCGGCCGAAATTATCATCAAGTTACTGCCTGTTTTGGACGACTTTGAGAGGGCCATCAAGGCTTTTGATGCTACCTCCGAATCGGGACAGGCTCTGAAGGACGGGGTCGTCCTTATTTTTAACAAATTATTTGCAACCCTGTCGCAGCAAGGACTGGAGCGCATGAGAACGACAGGTGAGAAATTTGACACCGATTTTCATGAGGCCATAACCAATGTTCCTGCACCAAATCCTGATCAGAAGGGAAAGATCATCGATGAGGTTGAAAAGGGATATCTTCTTAACGGGAAGGTGATCCGATATGCAAAAGTGGTTGTTGGCAGCTAAAGAACCTATATGTCGAAGAGAGATTTTTACGAAATTCTTGAGGTAAGCAAAGATGCATCGCCTGAAGAGTTGAAAAAGGCCTACCGTAAACAGGCCATTAAACACCACCCGGATAAAAACCCGGGGAAGAAGGATTCCGAAGAAAAATTCAAAGAGGCTGCCGAAGCTTACGAGGTTTTGAGTGATCCCAACAAAAGGCAGCGTTACGACCAGTACGGTCATGCCGGCCTTGGCAATGGCGGCGGAAATGCCGGATACGGCGGGGGGATGAGCATGGATGACATCTTCAGCCATTTCGGGGATATCTTCGGCGGCGGCGGAAACGATCCCTTCGGTTCGTTTTTCGGCGGGGGCGGAGGCGGCCGCAGGGGAAAAACCGTGAACCGCGGATCAAACCTGCGCGTCAAAGTTAAATTGACCCTCGAGGAGATTGCCCATGGAGTTGAGAAAAAAATAAAGGTCAACAAATATATCGCCTGCAACACCTGCAAAGGAACCGGCGCAAAGGGAGGAAGCTCTTACTCCACCTGTTCTACCTGTCGCGGCAGTGGCCATGTTTCGCGCGTAACCTCAACCTTTCTCGGGCAGATGCAGACAACTGCAACCTGCCCCAACTGCGGTGGGGAGGGCCAGATCATCACCGACAAATGCACCGATTGCTCCGGCAATGGCGTTATCAAGGGGGAAGAGGTCATTTCGATCCGCATCCCCGCCGGTGTGTCAGAGGGAATGCAGCTTTCGATGGGCGGCAAAGGAAATGCAGCGGCCCGCGGCGGGATAGCAGGCGACCTGCTTATCCAGATCGAAGAGACCGAACATGAGATCTTCGACCGCGATGGCAACAACCTGCTTTTCGACCATTACATAACCTTTTCAGAGGCTGCCCTTGGCAGTACGGCCGAAATCCCCACAATCGACGGGAAGGTAAAGATCAAGATCGACCCGGGAACCCAGAGCGGCAAAGTTTTAAGGTTACGCGGCAAGGGGCTCACAAGCATCAACGGCTACGAAGGAAAAGGCGACCTGCTGATCAGCATTGTGATATGGACCCCGAAAACACTATCGAAAGAGGAAAAAATCATTCTTGAAAAATTAGGTAAATCAGAAAATTTCAAACCCGGTCCCGGGGCGCACGGAAAAAATATCTTCTCCCGGATGAAGGACCTTTTTGATCAATAAAACAGCTCTTTATGGATCTTTTTTCTGCGCATGCCGTCTCTAAACAGTATGCTAACCACAAAGCACTCGACAAAGTAAGTATCAATGTGCCGGAAAGCAGCATTTTCGGGTTGCTCGGCCCTAATGGGGCCGGAAAAACTACCCTGATCAGGATCATCAACCAGATCATTGCCCCCGATGAGGGAACTCTTACCTTCATGGGGCGTCCGCTGCAGCCAAACGATATTGCCCTTATCGGGTACCTTCCCGAGGAACGGGGGTTGTATAAAAAAATGTCGGTCGGCGAACAGGCCATGTACCTGGCCCAGCTTAAGGGTTTAACCCATGCCGAGTCGCTCAGGAGGTTGAAGTTCTGGTTTGAAAAGTTCGGTATCAATACCTGGTGGAACCGCAAGGTTGAAGAACTTTCAAAAGGGATGCAGCAAAAGGTCCAGTTCCTTGTTACTATTATCCACGAGCCCAAACTCCTGATCTTCGACGAGCCCTTCAGCGGTTTTGACCCGATCAACACCAGCCTGCTGAAGGAGGAGATTCTTTCGCTGAAACAAAAGGGCTCCACAATCATATTTTCCACCCATAACATGGCCTCGGTTGAGGAGCTCTGCGATGACATCGCGCTGATCGACCGGTCGAAGGTTATCCTGAGCGGCAGTGTAAGAAGCATCAAGAAAACCTTCAAAACCAACACCTTCGAGATCAGCTACAACACCTTCGACGGCCCTCTTTATTCTCTAAAATAGTTACTTCTGCATCAGCCCAAAGTCTTTCAAGATTA
>JBAXFZ010000097.1:0-11426 GCA_037139685.1 Bacteroidota bacterium | reverse complement strand
CCCGACACCCGTTGAAACTGGAGATTATATCATCACAATGAAGGATAAATCGGAATGGACCAGTGCCTCAACCCGCGAAGAGATGGTTGAAATAATGAAGTCAAAGGTTGGGGTAATCCCGGGAGTTGCCTTCAGCTTCCAGCAACCCATCTCGATGCGCTTCAATGAGCTGATGACAGGGTCGAAGCAGGATGTTGCCATAAAAATATTCGGGGATGACCTCGACTCGCTTGCCCTGAAAGGAGACCAGGTAGCTAAATTGATTGAACAAGTTACCGGGGTGCAGGATATCCAGGTTGAAAAGGTTACAGGCACCTCCCAGATTTCGGTGGAGTACGACCGGAACAAGATAGCCCGGTACGGGTTAAATATTGCGGATATTAACAAAATCCTGCGAACAGCCTTTGCAGGGAACACGGCCGGGGTGATCTATGAAAATGAGCGGCGGTTTAACCTGGTTGTCAGGTTTGAGGAGGGTTTCAGGCAGAATATCGAAAATGTCCGCCATCTCTATGTGCCTTTGAGCGATGGCCGGCAGATTCCGCTTGAGGAGGTTGCCGCAATCGGGATGAAAAACGGCACGGCCCAGGTTTCGCGTGAGGACGGGAAGCGCCGGATTACCGTGAGTTTCAATGTGAGGGGGCGCGATGTCAGGTCGATCATCGATGAGATCAGGCAGCGGATTTCAGCAAGGCTCAAACTGCCGCCGGGATACTATATCACCTATGGAGGCCAGTTCGAGAACCTCATTGAGGCCCAGAACCGGCTTGGGGTGGCGGTCCCGCTGGCACTGCTCCTCATATTTATCCTGCTTTTTTTCACCTTTCATTCGGTAAAGCAGACTCTTTTAATCTTCTCAGCCGTTCCGCTGGCCGCCATAGGCGGGGTTTTTGCCCTTTATCTGAGGGGGATGAATTTCAGTATCTCGGCAGGCATAGGGTTTATTGCCCTCTTTGGAGTGGCCGTGCTGAACGGAATCGTACTGGTTTCGGAATTCAACAGGCTCGAAAAGGACGAGGGGATAGCCGACATTTACCTGAGGGTTCTGAAGGGGCTGAAAATCAGGCTGAGACCCATCCTGATGACCGCATCGGTGGCTTCGCTCGGGTTTCTTCCCATGGCTTTGTCCACCTCTGCCGGGGCGGAGGTACAGAAGCCCCTGGCGACAGTCGTAATCGGCGGCCTGATCTCCTCCACATTGCTTACCCTCATCGTCCTGCCGGTATTATACATCCTGCTCACGGGACCCTGGCGGTTGAAACGCTTAAAGTTCAGCCATAAAACTCTTTGCGTAAAGATCATAACCTGGGGGATATTGATGATTTGTTCCTTTTCAGCATTTCCTCAGGGAAATCCCGTGAGGGTATATACTCTCGCGGAGGCGGTTGAACAGGCCCTGGCGCGCAACGGGCTTGTCCGCTCGGCAGCACTGGAGGTTCAGGGTAAACAGGCGCTCAGGCAGGCTGCATGGGATTTTGACAATACCGGGTTTGGCTTTTCATCCGGCCAGAAAAACAGCGCCCGGCAGGATAACGAATTTACCGTTTCGCAAAGATTTGATTTCCCGACTACCTACCTGAGCCAAAGCCGCCTGGCCAGGGGGATGGTTCAGCATGCCGAACTTCAGGGCGAACTTGTGAAAAACGAGGTCGCCGGGCAGGTCAGATCAATCTATTACGAACTTGCCTGGTGTTATTCACGGCTGACTTTGCTGAAATTCCAGGACAGCATCTTCAGGAATTTCCTCAATGCCGCCCAGTCACGCTATCAGAAAGGCGAAACCAACCTTCTCGAGCGGATGACCGCCGAATCGCAGCAGCTGGCGGTCCGCAACAGGATAGGAGAGGCTGCCGCCGATATCAGGATCCGCGAATGCCGCCTGCAGACAATCCTGAATGAAAAGAACGAGATCAGGATAGCCGATACCATTTTGACCAGGCTAAAACTGACCGTGCCGACCGATAGCAGCCTCATCTGGTCGAACCCGTCGGTCAGCCTGCTGAAAAACCAGCTGCAGCTTGCTGAACTTGAAAAAAAGGTGGAAGTTTCAAGGCTGGCTCCCGACCTGACAATCGGTTACTTTAACCAGTCGAACAAGGATATCTCGGCCGGTGGCCGGTTTACAGGTTTCCAGGCCGGCATATCAGTGCCGCTGCTCTTTTCATCACGGAAGGGAAAAATTGAATCCGCCAGGCTGAATGTGAAGATGGCCCGGGAAAACCTGCAGTTCCAGTCGAATGCCTTTACCCACGCGCTGCATATCCGCATCCAGGAATATGAGAAATACCGGCAGAGCCTCGATTATTATGAAAACCTTGCATTGAAGCAGGCACAGATGATCATCGACCAGGCGGGGAAAAGCTACAGGGCCGGGGCCATCGATTATATGGAATATGTCCAGAATCTCCGCCAGGGACTTGAAATCCGCGAAAATTACCTGCAAACGCTGAATGATTATAACCAGTCGGTCATCTCAATTGAAACATTAACCAACCACCTGAACTGATCTTAAAAATATCTTTATGAAAACACGACAGATATTGTCAATTACCGGAATTTTTCTTCTGATTCTTTTAAACTCATGCAGGCAGCGGGAAGCAGTCAAAAATGAGTCTCATGAGGTTCTGGCCAAGGACGCCATTGAACTGAATGCTGCCCAGTATGCCACAGCCGGCGTACAACTTGGGTTGCCCATACAGCAGCAGCTCAATTCGGTTCTGAAAGTGAACGGAACAATCAATACCACCCCCCGTAACCTTGCTTCGGTAAGCGCCCCGCTTGGGGGATTTGTTACAAATACAGCGATTGTCCAGGGGAGCGAGGTCTCGAAAGGGGAGGTGCTGGCAACCATCGAAAATTTTGTCTTTATCGAGATTCAGCAGAACTATCTTGAAACGAAGGCCAGGTTCTCGTATGCCGAGATCGAGTTCAAACGGCACACCGAACTATACCGCGATAATGTTTATTCAGAAAAGAATGTCCAGCAGACCGAGGCCGAATATAAAACACTGAAGGTACAGATGAAGGGACTTGAGCAAAAACTGATCGGGCTGGGGATTGACCCGCTGCAGCTTACCGAGGATAAAATCACCAGCCGGCTGCCTGTTGTTGCCCCCATCAGCGGTTTTATCAGGAAGGCCAATATCAACATCGGGAAATATATGAGCCCCACCGATGTGATGTTTGAAATTGTGAACCCTACGGAGGTTGTGCTCGAAATGGCCGTGTTCGAGAAAGACGTGCAGAAGGTTTCGCGCGGTCAGCATGTGCGGTTTTCATCGCCCAACGAGCCCCTTAACTTCTATTCGGCCGAAATATACCAGGCCGGCCGGACCCTGAATGATGATAAAACCATGATGGCCTATGCCCGGATAACAGACCCCGGTCCTTCGTTGCTGACGGGAAGTTTTGTAAATGCCGAGATCGAAACCGCGAATGTTCTCTCCTATGCTGTGCCGGATGAGGCAATCGTGCAATTCTACGAGAAGTCGTTCGTCTTTGTCTACAAGGGACAAAGGGTTGAAAACGGGAAGACCATCCATGATTTTACCGCCGTCGAGGTGACGAAGGGAATTGCCAGTAACGGCTTCTCCGAAATCCGCCTCCCGGCAGGGTTTGACGCTCAAAAAACCCGGCTGGTCGTTAAAGGGGCATACGCGATCCTCTCAGCCTGGAAAAATGCAGGCGAAATGGCGTGCTGATCATTGCCCTGCAGCGCAAAAAATCCTGTTTTCAGGTGGAAAGTCAGGATTTGTTTGTATTTTTGAATGACTAAAACATAGACTATGTTCAAAACAAATGAATATTTTGACGGCAAGGTGAAATCGATCGCCTTCACCACACCGGAAGGCCCTGCCACCATGGGTGTCATGGCCCCCGGGGAGTATGAATTCGGCACCTCCACGGTTGAGTATATGACAGTCATATCCGGGACTATGGTTGTAATGTTGCCGGGAGAAGCTGAATGGAAGAGTTTCAACCCCTATGATACGTTTATTGTACAAAAGGACCAGAAATTTAAATTGCGTATCGGCGCCGATGCCGCTTATCTGTGCCTCTACAGGTAGTTTTAACATAATTAAAATCTACTCGGATGAAAATAAAAATCCTGGCAGTTTTGTTCCTTGTCATTGCAGGAGGGCTTACATCCTCCGGTCAGCAACCCGGCGCAAAAATTAATGTGAAAAACGACCAGGCAGATCTCTGTAATGATTTCCACCTCTCTTATGGGATGGGCAGCTTATTTTATTGGGTAAAGCATAAAGGATTGTCGGCCACCGGAACAACGGGCAGTTTCATGGCGGGTTACGGCAGGTCGCTAAACGAGGTTGTTACCGTTGGTTTCCAGATGAGTTACTGTCATGTTGATCGCGGGGATCAGAACCAACTCGGTTCCGGCAAGATCATAGATCCATCTTCCCAGGACAAATACACTGTGACCGATAACTACCTGCAGGGAATAGCCTTCGTGAGGTTCAGGTACCTCAACCGGCAGGCATTCTGTATGTATTCCGGGGTCGGGCTCGGGGTGACCATGGACTATTGTACAGAAAATCAGTCAGGAACTACTCCATACTCAGTTAAGAGCCACAATTTGTTGCCATCCATTCAGCTCACCCTCCTTGGGTTCCGGGTCGGCAGGGCCCTGGGCCTATTCGGCGAATTTGGATTCGGCACCAATGCGATTTTAAACGCCGGGGTTAGTTATAAATTCGGTAAAAACGAGTAGCATTCACGCTCATACCCGATTTTGTTTTAATTTGGCAGTGAATTTCTTTTATGATCCGCCGTCTTTTTATTATTGTCATTTTCGCCGTTAATACTGTGGCCTCTCTTTCCCAGGTCCGCACACTGGATTATTTTATTCAGCAGGGCCTGGCCAACAGTCCCCTGATGAAGGACCTGTCAAACCAGCTCCATTCAAACACCCTCGACAGCCTTATCGTCGGCGCCACCCGGCTGCCCCAGGTTAATTATAACGGCGTGCTTTCCTATGCGCCGGTTGTGAACGGGTACGGTTACAGTGAAGCCATTACCAACGGGGGCAACTTTGTTTCGGTGGTGAATGTGTCCCAGCCATTGTTCAATAAAAAAACTGTCGCGGCCCAGTACTCTAAAATCGGGCTCCAGGGCACATCGCTTCTCAACACATCGGCGATTACCGGGCGTGATCTGAAAAAAGCCATCACGGCCCAGTACCTTGCCGCCTGCTCGGTATCCGGGGATATCACATTCAATAAAGTCCTGATCAGACAGGCAAAGGACGAGGAGCAGATGCTGGTCCGCCTTGTTCAAAGCGGTTTGTATAAACAAACGGATTACCTTTCATTTCTTCTCGAAATGGAGTCACTTGAATTTCAGCAAAATGATCTTCAGACGCAATACCAGCGCGCCGTTTCAGACCTGGAACTGATGTGCGGTATTGGCGATACCTCCCTGGTAGAACTGGAAATGCCTGATCTGGTCATTAAAGCTTCGGGTAACAAGGGAGGATCTCCCTTTTTTCAGCGGTTTGCCATCGACAGCCTTCGTATTCAGAATGACCGGCTGATGACCGACCGGGGATACAAGCCAAGAATTTCGTGGTACACCGATGCCGGGTTGGTGAACAATGACCCGGCTTTGATATATAAAAACCTGGGATTGAGTTTAGGCCTCTCGTTTTCAGTCCCTGTTTTCGACGGGAACCAGCGGAAACTCAACATTGAAAAGCTGAAGACAAGCGAGGTGACAAGGCAGAATTACCGTGATTTTTTTGGTTTACAGTACCTTCAGCAACTGCGGCAGCTTAACCAGTCGCTGAAGCAAACCGGCGACCTGGTTCCCCGGCTACAGAAACAACTTGACCTCGCTGAATCCATTATCCGGCAGGATAAGCTGCTGCTGAACAACGGAGGAATTTCAGTTACCGACTATGTAATTGCCCTGAAAAATTATGTGGCCATACAGGCAAATCTGAACCAGTACAGGATCAGGGTATTACAGATCATCAATGAAATTAACTATTGGAAAGAGTGAACCCGGCATGAAAAGAAAATGGATATGGATTTTATTGATGGCCATGGCGTGCCAGCGGCAGGGCGGTGAACCGGCGGAGGCTGTGGTAAATGCAAGGGTCCCAGTAACCGTTGCGACGGTCACTGTCGGCGAAATGGCTGATTACCTCGAACTTACGGCTACATCCGTATTTCAGGTGAAATCTGTTGTCAGGTCAACCGTAAGCGGTTTTGTTGACGAACAACTGGTTAGTACGGGGGATGTGGTTTCAAAGGGCCGTGAACTGTTCAGGATGCGGACCAAGGAATCGGCCTCCCTTCGCCCTGATTCCTCCAATGCGCTTGGGTTTTCGGGATTGATCCCAGTAAGGGCCTCGCTTGAAGGAATGGTCACCTCTGTTGACCATCCAAAGGGGGATTATGTGCAGGAGGGCGATCAGATCGCCGTGATCTCTGTCCCGGCAAGTCTTGTCTATATCCTCGACGTCCCTTATGAATCGGGTGAATTTATTAAAACAGGCGCCTCCTGCGAGGTGATCCTTCCCGGGGGACAAACGGTGCCCGGTCACGTGAAATCGGCCCTGCCGGCCATGAACAACAGTTCACAAACAAAGCGGTATATCATCCAGCCCAACACCACGCGAAGCGAACCGGAAAATTTGATTGCCAGGGTCAGGATTGCAAAAAAAATCGCCCCAGGTGCAATCTCACTGCCAAAAGCCTGCATCCTGAGTGATGAAGTACAGCAACAGTTCTGGGTCATGAAACTGGTCAGCGACAGCATGGCGGTGAAGGTGCCGGTAACCACTGGGCTGGAGGCAAGCGACAGGGTTCAGGTCACCTCACCCCTGTTTTCGTCATCCGACCGTTTCCTTGCCTCCGGCAACTACGGACTTGGCGACACCGCCCGGATCATCATCCAGGGAAAATACTTAACCCACTAACGCCTGCGATTTTAATTATTGTTCATTCTTCATTCCTCATTGCTCATTGCTTATGCTGAGTCCCACGCGCAACCACTATCATTTTTTTCACAAGCCCATCCTGTTTGTCCTGCTGATGCTGCTGGTTGCCGGGTTATACTCGTATCACCGCATGCAGACCTCGCTCTTTCCCGATGTGGTCTTCCCGAAAATAACGATCATCGCTGATAACGGGGAGCAGCCGGTTGACAAGATGATGGTTACCGTGACAAAACCGCTTGAAATTGCCATCAAGCGCGTGAACGGGATCATCACGGTAAGGAGCAGCACCAACCGCGGAAGCTGCACGATCGAGGCATTTTTCGACTGGAAGATCGATATCGGCACTGCCAAAACCCAGCTCGATGCCAGGATCAACGAGATAAAAAACCAGCTGCCGGCCAATGTCAACATCGTGGTTGAGGCAATGGGGCAGAGCATATACCCTGTCGTGGGGTACACGCTCGAGAGCCGCAGTTATGGACAGGTTGAACTGAGAAACAATGCCCTTTACCTGGTCAGGCCGCAATTCTCAATGGTTCCAGGCATCTCCAACGTCGTCGTAAGGGGCGGAAAAACCAAGGAATTTGTCATCGCCCCCGATCCCGGGAAGATGATCGCCGCGGGGATCACCCCCCAGATGGTCATCGATGCAATTGGCAGCAGCAATTTCATCGAATCCAACGGGCTTCTCTCCGATTACCGCCGGTTGTACCTCTCGCTTACCGATACGCGGATCACAACCATCGGTGAACTGAAAACCGTCGTGATTAAAAATGACGGCCACCGTGTATTGAGGTTGTCCGACATTGCGGCTGTGGGATTCGGCGAGCAGCAGGAGTTTATAAGGATCAATGCAAACGGCAGGGATGCCGTGCTCATCGACCTGGTAAAGCAGCAGGGGGTCAACCTGCTCGATTTTGCCGCTGATGTCAAATTGAAAGCCGCCGCCATCCAAAGCCAGTTGCCAGGCGGGATGGTGCTGAAACCCTATTATGACCAGTCGGTCTTCGTATCGAACTCGATCGACAGCGTGCTCGAATGCATCTACGAAGGGCTTTTTCTGGCGATCATGGTGGTGATCCTCTTCCTGCGGTCGTTCCGCGCCAGCCTCAACGTGATCCTTATAATTCCCATTACCCTGGCCATGACCTTCACTGTACTTTCACTGGCCGGGATTACCCTGAACATCATGTCCCTCGGGGCCATTGCCGCCTCAATCGGCCTGATCATCGATGATGCCATAGTGATCATCGAGCAGATCCACCGGCTCCATGAGGAAAAACCGGGCAGCGACAAAAAGGAGGTGGCAAAGGAGACGGTCAGGATGTTATTCCCCGCCATGGTGGGATCTTCCCTCAGCACCATCGTGATCTTCCTGCCCTTTATCTTTATGGGAGGGGTGGCAGGCAGCTTTTTCAAAGAGCTCACCCTGACAATGGAGATCACCCTTGTTTGCTCCTTCTTTTCAACATGGATCGGGCTGCCGGCACTCCACCTGCTCATAGGATACAAACCCCATAAGAAACTGAAATTCCTCTCCAAGCCCGGGGTGTCGGATGAAAAGCCGGGGTTGTCGTGGCTCCTTTGGTTTTTTGACAAGCCGCTCTTTGCCATCGCATTTATCCTGCTGCTCGCCGTCTCATCGGCATTCCTGGTAAACAACCTCAAAACGGGGTTCCTGCCTGTTCTGGACGAAGGTTCAATCGTTCTAGACTATCTTTCGCCGCCGGGCACATCGCTCGACGCCTCTGATGAGATACTGAACCAGGTCGACACCATCGTGATGCGGCACCCCGATGTGGCCACCTACATGCGCAGGACCGGGACCAACATGGCCTCCAGTATCAGCATGGCCAGCGGGGTGATCCCCCCCAACGAAGGGGATTACCTGATCCAGCTGAAACCCACGACAAAAAAAACCACCGAGGAGGTCATCTCCGAAATACGTGACCGGGTTGCTTCGCGGGTTCCTGCACTGAATATCGAATTTGGCCAGCGCATTGCCGACCTCCTGGGCGACCTCATCGGGAGGCCCCAGCCGGTAGAGATCAGGATATTCGGGGACAACCTGGAGGATTTGAGGAGTGCGGCAGGCCATACCAAGGAGCTGCTTCAGAAAATCAAAGGGGTTGTGGATGTCCAGAGCGGGATCATCGTTGACGGGCCAACTGTTACACTCTACCCCGACCCGGTCAGGCTGGCCCAGTTCAACGTCACCCCGGCGTCATTCCAGACGCAGATCCAGGCATACAATGAAGGAGTCCAGGTGGGGCAGGTGCAGGAGGGTGAGCAGATGCTCAGGATACTGATGCGTTTCAGGAATTTCAGGGAAAACAGCCTTGGGATCATCCGGAAACAACCTGTCTTTTCGGCCGACGGAGCCTTCCGCCCCCTCGAATATTTCGCCAGGGTTGAACTGTCGCAGGGAGATCCCGATATCACCCGTGAGGATCTGAAATCGAATGTAGTGGTCACCGCCCGTCTCGATCAGCGGGACCTTGGCAGCGCCATCACCGAAATCCGCAGGGTGCTGGCTTCAAAACTCACCCTTCCCCCGGGCAGTTACATTACCTACGGGGGCACCTATGCCGAGCAGCAAAGTTCGTTCCGGGAGCTGCTGTTCATCCTGATTGCCGCCGTTTTCCTTGTGTTTGCCGTTTTGCTGTTTTTGTTCCGCGACCTGCGCATGTCCTTCCTGGTTATCTTCATATCGATCCTTGGCACAGGCGGCTGCATCTGGGCACTGTTTCTCACGGGGATCCAACTGAATGTAGGAAGCTACACCGGCATCATCATGATCGTCGGGATCATCGCCGAAAACGCCATATTTACGGTGAACCAGTTTGTAACAACCCTGAAAACCACGGGGGATGTTGATAAATCGATCGACTATGCCATCTCCCTGAGGATCCGCCCCAAACTGATGACCGCCATCGGCGCCATCCTGGCTCTTATGCCGCTGGCACTGGGATTCGGCATCGGGGCACAGATGCAGCAACCCCTGGCCATTGCGGTGATCGGCGGATTTATTGCTGCCATGCCGCTACTCCTGTTTGTCTTCCCATCGCTGCTGAGGCTGGTTTATTTCAGATCGGTTCATCCTCAGGATACAGTTAGCGGTTACCCCAGGCAGTGAACTTTGATGAAATTGGTCCCGCCCGCCTGGTGTGCCGGGATTCCCCCGATCAGAAGGACCAGCTCTCCTGTCTCTGCAAGGTGCCGCTCATGAAGAACCTTTTCGGCAACTGCAACCATCTCTTCAAAGGTGCCGGGATGGTCGCTGATAAGGATCGGCCTTACACCCCACACCAGGTTAAGCCCATGATACACATTTAAATGGGTCGTGAAGGCGAAAACCGGGGCAACCGGGCGTTCGGCGGCGATAAACTGCGCGCTGCGGCCGGTGGTGGTCAGCACCACCATACAGGCTGGACTGATCACCTTCTCCATCTGGTTTGCCGCGCGGCTCAGCGCCATGATCGGCTCGTGACCTACTGGGGGATATGTTTTGAACTCTATCTTGCTTTCCACGTCCAGTGCGATCCGCACCATCATCTCTACCGCCTTCACCGGGAAATCGCCCATGGCCGTTTCACCCGAAAGCATGATGGCATCGGTGCCGTCGATAATGGCGTTGGCGACATCGCTTGCCTCGGCCCGCGTGGGCCTGGGCTCATGGATCATGCTCTCGAGCATTTGCGTGGCGGTGATAACGGTTTTGCCTGACCGGTTGCACAGTTCGATTATGCGCTTCTGGAGCATCGGCACCTTGTCGGGGCTCATCTCCACCCCCAGGTCGCCCCGGGCGACCATAATGCCGTTCACCGCTTTCACGATCTCCTCGAGATGGTCGATGGCCTGTGGTTTCTCAATCTTGGCGATGATCGGTTTTATAAATCCCTTCTCCGTGATCAGCCTGCGAAGGGCGATCACATCATCGGCCGACCTGACAAAACTGAGCGAAACCCAGTCGATCCCCTGTGAAAGCCCGAATTCCAGGTCGCGGATGTCCTTTTCGGTCAGCGAGGGCAGCCGGAGGTTGAGGTTGGGAAAGTTCACCCCCTTGTGGTCGGTCAGGCAGCCCCCTTCAATAACCTCGCATAAAACTTCGTTGCCCTTGATTTCGATGACCTTCAGTTCAAACAGCCCGTCGGCCAGCAGCACCTGCATGCCCGGCTTCGCCTCCTCCGCCACGTAGGGGTAGTCGATGGGGATCGCCAGTGTCCCGGGAATATATTCACCAACAGGAACAAGGCTGACGATCGCACCCGCTGTGATCATGATTTTACCCCCGGGCAGCTCCCCGATCCTGATCTTCGGACCCTGCAGGTCCTGCAGGATGGTGACCGGCTTGTTAAGTTCCGCGGAGATTTTCCTGAGTGAGGCGATCACTGCGGAATGGTCTTCATATTTCCCGTGTGAGAAGTTCAGCCGGGCCACATCCATCCCTGCCATGATCAGTTGC
>JBAXFZ010000096.1:0-11444 GCA_037139685.1 Bacteroidota bacterium | reverse complement strand
GTTTTCTGCCAGTGATGGCATTGATCAGAAGTCCGATTCCGATCACGATGAGGATTACCGGCCAAAGATCCCCGAAATTGACTTGCGGGATGAGTTGATCGGCCAGGAACAGGACTCCGAGGGTGATCAGTACCAGGCCGCCTACAAGGCTGCCTTTGCCGCGTTCCCTGGATTGGGCGGGGGCTGGAGCAGCCGGGGGAGTGGCAGGTGCGGAGGTGGCCTCCGTGTTGGCGGAGGGTTCTGTTGCAGCAGGCTGGGGATCAGTCGCCGGCTGATCCATGCTGGGCATGATCCGGTAAGGGCTTTCAGGGGTTACGATCCAAAGGATGACATAGATCAGGAAGCCTCCGCCACCGGCAAGGGCCAGTACGACAAAAGCTAACCGGATAAGAAGGGGATCCATGATGAAATATTCTCCCAGACCACCGGCAACACCGGCAAACTTTCGGTCCGTAAGGCTGCGATATAGACGTTTTGATTCCATGAGATAAGTTGTTTTGGTGTGTTCGTGATTTAGACGGCCTCACTCCAAAAAGGTTACAGGATCAAATCCACCTTATTCCGCTTCAGCCAGGAGGGCCTGTTTCTTTCGGTAGATGCGCGAAGATAGGGCAAGACTCAATTCAAAGAGTGCATAAAGGGGTATGGCTACAATCACCTGGCTGAATACATCAGGGCTGGGGGTGATAATGCCTGCAACGATTAAAATGCCTACCACTGTATGTTTCCTGTATTTTTTCAGATGTTTTGGGGTTATTATCCCGATCTTGGTAAGGAAGAGAATAAGGACGGGCAGTTCAAACAACAGTCCCATCAGCAGCGTCATCATGGTAATTGAACTGACATAGGATGTCAGGGCAATCTGGTTTGCAACGACGTCGCTTACCTGGTATCCTCCCAGGAAATTGATCATCAGAGGGGCGGCGATAAAATAACTGAAGAGCACCCCGGTGACGAAAAGCAGGGAAACGATAGCCACAACGCCCCTTGAACTCCTGACCTCAGTATCTGACAGTCCCGGTTTTATAAAGCGCCACAGCTCCCATAAAGCATATGGAAGGGCAATAATCAGCCCGGCAACCAGCGAAATGTTCATATGAGAGGTAAACTGCCCAGCCAGGCTGATGTTGATGAGCTGAAAACTGGATGGGTCCACACATAGGGAAGGCATCGAAAGTTTATCGCCGAGCCAGCAAAAGGCGCGGTAGGTAATGAAAGTCTTTGACTTTGGAGCCAGGATGATATCGTCAAAAAGTACACTTTTGAAAGCAAATGCTGCTATCGAAGTAACCAGGATGGCGGCGACGATGCGCCAGAGCGCCCCGCGTAATTCCTCCAGATGCTCCCAAAATGTCATCTCTTTTCCTTCGTCCTGATCCGTTGAGTCAGTTTGCTTCATCCTGGTGGTTTTTATCAGGAACAAAGGTATAGATAAATTTTTTTCCTGAGATCGTTTGCACAAAGGATTTAACTTTGTACATTTGAATAAATAAAACGACTATGGCTGAACGTGAAATAATCCTTGAACAGGTACTAAAGGTCCTGAAGGATATCGAAACCAATACCTGCGATAAACAATTTATCCCCGATACCAATATGCTTGAGAAGAAGGTCGATCATCTCATCGAACTTCACGAAAAGGAGATCGAACTTCTGAAGGCACTTGGTAAAGACCGGTGTACCTGCAAAAAGAGCAAGATAAAGAAGGAAAAGAAGGAAAAACGATCGAAAAAGGAAAAGTAGAAGTTTATGCCTGTGTTATTTTCCTGATTCCGGGCAGGGTGACCGGATTGTGAATAAAAAAGAGGCTGTCTCAAAAGTACGAGACAGCCTCTTTCGTTTAGGATGACAGGGTTTATTGAATTACAAGCTGCCTTGTTTCAATTGCGTTTCCGGCAACCAGTTTTACTACGTAAACTCCTTTGGAAAAGCCGGTTACATCGATTTGCCTGACGATAATTCCTGCAGATGCCGCCAGGTCGGTCGTGTAGACGGTCTGGCCGTGAATATTCAGCAGCGTCAGTTTGGCGGCATTATTCTTAAGACCTTCGATGGTCACTGATACGCTGGTGCTTGCAGGATTGGGTTGCAGCAGGAAATGTACCGGGTCGTTTGCATTGTCGCCAATCCCGGTATACCAAAGGCGAACTGCCATCTTGGAGGTGGTTGAGCCGGAACATGGAGGGGTTGCGATGCCTACAAGCTTCAGGGTTACCTCTTTGTTGGCTATATCCAGCGAGCCAAAGGTATAGGTGGTATTGAGCTGGGCATTGTTCCCAAAGGTGCCGTTCCCGGTGGTCTGCCATTGGAATTGCCTGCAGTCGGTCTGAACGCCGTGCAGATCAATTGAAACCGATGACGGTGGGACTACGGTGTCGTTGCCGGCAAAGGTGTAAGGAGGACCATATACATGGACAAGCTGGGTGGAGTCCATATTCGATTTTACCCCATCGCTCACGGCGCACAAATAACTGGTGTTTAAAGCAGGGGCGGCTTTTGGTGCCTTGAGCGTGGAGGTGAAACCGGGAGGTATCGAACTCCATGAATAGGTATAATTGCCGGAGCCTCCGTAAGCGACTGCCTTCAGCTGGATGGAATCAGATCCCTGGCAGAGGGAAACGGGACTGGCAGTGGCATAAGAACCAAATGCCGTACCAATAGAAAATGAAGCGATGCGTGTTTGCCAGCTGGCGGCTGAAGTGGAACCATAGTACTCGTCGGTGTACCAGAAAGTTCCGGGAACAGCAGGATCAACGACCATGGAGCTGTAATCGCCCCACCTGCCTGATGCATCGGTCTGGCATCCACCGCCGTTGATAATCCCCTTCTCCGTGATGGTCATGGTTCCCAGAGGGTCGGTTTTCAATCGTCCCGTGTAACGGATCGATGGAAACATTGCAGCACTGGAGACACTGAAACCCAGTGCGATGCTGCCCGCTGTATCCATGGCAATGCTGGGCATCCAGCGATGGTTGGCATCGGGGGCATAAGTTCCCTCCTGGTACAGGCTCCAGCCTGAGCCGGTATTCCTGAGTTCCATCCACCTGATCCCGGCGGATCCGCTTGCGCTGATTGTAAAACAGGCAACGGCCGACCAGTAGTTGTTAAACTTACGGAAAGGCATCCTGAACATGAGTCCTTTCCGGCTGAATGCGTCCAGTTTCTGGCTTGTGCCCAGCTGCGGGATCACGTTGCTTCCCATCGTACCAAAAGAGGTGATGGGGATGGAGGTGGTTAACAGGAAGGTGGAATTGCCTGGGGTTGCAAAGTCAGCATGAAACTCGTACATGTTAAGTTGCGGAGGACTTGAAACCAGGTAGGAGACGTAATTGGGTGTCCCGACAGGAGGGAATTCACTGTCGCAATCCAGCGAAAGGGGACCTTCGGAAGAGGTGGGCAGTGTGAACATCATCATGGTTGCCGAGGCATCACCTGCCAGCATCTTTGTACGGTCGAGTGCAACCGCTGCCGGTCCTATCCAGGAACCTGATCCTGCTGCAAAACGGCGGATGGTCATGTAATAGGCATCCCTCCATACGGAGAATTTAGGGTAGTCGGGCATTACCGAGAAGGAGAACTGGTAACGGTACCACGAACCCGTCGGATCGTTTGTCTGCGAAATGGCAACATTCTGGTAAAAGGGACCATTTGGATAATTTGGCAGGGAGAACTGGCTGAAAAGCCAACGATCGGCATTTTCATCATAGAGCACGATAGCGTCGCCGTCGTTGCTGTTGTTCGGCAGACCTGTAAAAACAGAGCTGTTGTTAAACGGCCCATAGACCCCTGCACCCGTCTTGTTGAAGATCTTGTACCGTGCATTGACCGTTTGAAAATAAAAATTCGGGGAAACGTCACCGTCGGTATCGGGAGGCAGCGATCCCGAAGCGCCGATCCCGTCAAAGTTCTGGATGGTGGTGTCGGATTGCACCATGCCAAAGGCGTGTTGCCTGATGGGATCAGCAAAGTTGGGCTCAGGCTGGTCGGCAGAGGCATTGTAGGTGTTCAGTTTATTCCTGACAACATTCTCTTTCCATGACAGGTCCGCTTTAGCGGGCGTCATGTGAAGCATATCTCTCAACGGGGGTGAAACGTCGAAATAATTGCATTTGATAACGGTTGGCTTCTCTGATGGAGTTTGAGAATACCCTATGCTGGCCATCATAAGGGCAACCAGTGAAAGCGTGAAAATTTTTCTCATTTTTATCTTCATTTTAGATGAATAGCTGTAACCCATAACTCAATGATACAAAGATAAGAATTTTTTTCGCCGGAAATGCCCCGAACCGATTAATTGTTTGGCTCGATTTTTCCTGGTGTACTCCCGTCGCCTTCGGTTGCGCCGGCATAACATATTTTTGTCCTTGTTGGGGTCTGTAAAATGGGTCATAACCCCCCGCGAAAATAGGTATACAGCTGATATGCATTTATTTTTCAGCAGGTTTGGCAATCCCGATTTTTAGCACAGGTGTGTTAAACGGATTTGAAAAACCCTTATATTTGTCGCAATGAAGCGACTCTTCGCCATATTTCTCCTGATGGTATTCCTGTTCAACATTCTGGGATATTACCTTGTGTTCAGTTACAACCAGTACATCCTGCGCAGGGAGATGATGAGCCTTGTCAAATCGCAGCATTTTGACAGGGGCTGTGCCCTTCTCAGGATTTCTGAACTATTGGCGAACCGTGATTTCAGGAGACTGAACCCGGGAGAGTTTCGCTACCGCGGCGTGCTGTACGATATCGTTTCAGAAGAGCATGAACCCGGCATCCTTATTTTCAGGTGCATCGCCGACAGCCAGGAAGATAACCTGATCGCAGGATTTTCACGTTCGCAGGAGTTTGTCAACAGTCAGGGCAATGCAGCCGCAGCAAAACATGGCGCAGCCATGCTGTATCATGTGATCACCCTCGCCCTGGTTGAAACATCCCGCAATCTGGCCCCCCAGTTCCCTTCCGAAATCAAATTTGCAATTCAATCATTCCCGGTTTTTTCAATTCCTTCTAAACCTGTTTTTCCGCCCCCGGAACGCTCCTGAAAAACCATGAAGGGATACTTCCCCGGTTATTCAGAAAGTTATGCCTTGCAGGAAAACGACCCGTTGACGCAGGCCCGGCTTCAATGCCATTTTGGTGCTGCTGCCATGCTTCGGAACGGCAATAGTTGATATTGAATTTACCTGTAATGAATGCAGTCCTGTGAAATCAGGATACAGGCCCGATATGTTTTACCGAATCATCTACCGTTTATTCATTTAAATCGTTTTACATTATGAAAAAAATCACGTTACTTTTTACTTTGTTGATCCTCCTGTGGGGATTAAACACGTGGGCTAAACCCGTGGAGATCAAAAATGCCCGGATTGCGGCAAAGAATTTTTATTATGAGCGGCTGGTTAACAACATGCACAGGAATGTCCCCTACAGTGCTGTTAACTTCGGGACCGAATTTGTGGAAAAGGAGGGGATGACCCCGGTTTATTATGTTTTCAACTTTGAAGAGAATGGTTATATCATCATTTCGGCCGATGATTGCTGCTATCCTGTTATCGGCTATTCGTTCGATACGAAATACACCGAAGGTAACCAGCCGGATAACTTTGTCTTCTGGATGGGCGCGCGTAAACAGGAGATTGCCGGCAATATTCGCAGCAATGTTTTACCTGATAAAGCCGTTTCCGATGAATGGACCCGCATTCTAACCATGGTTCCGTCGTCGTTACCCGACAGCCCTGCTGCCGCAACCGATGTCGAACCGCTGTTAAAAAGCATGTGGGATCAGACATTCCCCTATAATTTCCTTTGCCCGGCCGATGCCGGCTGTAATTCATTCGGCGGACATGTTACTGTTGGCTGCGTTGCAACAGCCATGTCGCAGATCATGTATTACTGGAGATGGCCTCAAACCGGTAACGGCCAGCACTGCGACAGCTGGATGAAATATGGCCAGTTATGCGCCGATTTCGGAAACACCACCTACGACTGGAACGGTATGACAGATACCCCTTCAAAAGAATGCACCCCGATCTCCACAATTTGTTATCATGCCGGGATAAGTGTGAATATGCAGTACAATTCCGACAATGCCTGCTCTTCGGGAGCATACACTGCCTCTGTTCCCTATTCGTTGATCACCTATTTCAAATATGCCTCCACCTGTGCCTATTACTCCAAATCGTCCTATTCAGGTGACTGGAACACCCTTCTGACAGGCGATCTTGATGCCGGGAGACCAATACAATATGGCGGCCAGGGTCCCGGCGGCGGTCATTCATGGGTGTGCGACGGCTACCAGGCAACCAATTACTACCACATGAACTGGGGATGGAGCGGCTCATCAAATGGTTATTTTTATCTGACCAATCTCAACCCGGGAGGGTATACATTCAACAGCGGGCAGGAGGTAGTCGTTCACATCCAGCCTAATACCGCTCAATATCCGACCTTTTGCAGCGGCAATACAATCGTAAACACCTATGATTTCGGTTCCATCGAAGATGGCAGCGGCCCCGCCGCCGACTACCAGAACAACAGCAACTGCAGCTGGCTGATTGCCCCCGACGACAGTATTAGCACCATTACCCTGACCTTTGCACGGTTTGCCACCGCCACAGGCGATGAGGTTAAAGTTTACGACGGTGCAGACGCAACGGCCCCGCTGATCGGAATCTATTCAGGCACGCCGGGCACCATGCCGGTTGTTTCATCAACAGGACCCAGGATGTTCATCACCTTTACAACAAATGGTTCGGGAACCTCGAACGGCTGGATGGCCAACTATACCACCACAGTCAACAAATTCTGTGAATCAACCTCAAACCTGACCGATGCATGGGGTAACATCACCGATGGCAGCGGTCATTTTCAGTATCGTAACCAGTCAAGCTGCCGCTGGAACATTATTCCTCCGGGAGCCTCGAAAATCGTTCTTACGGTCAACAGCTTCAACACGGAGGAGGGTAACGACAAACTGATGATCTATGATATGGGCACGGGAACATTGATGGCAACCCTGTCGGGAGCCTACAGCACCCCTCCCGGCCCCTATACTACGACTACGGGTAAAATGATGCTCCAGTGGTTCACCAATAATTCGGTACGCGGAGAGGGCTGGGATGTGAGTTATTCGCCCATGGTCGGCACCGACGAACAGGCTGCCTTCAATAGCCTTTCAGTTTACCCGAACCCGGCCTCGGAATTGGTAAATATCAGTTTTTCAATAGCAGATCAGCAGAATATTACCATTGAACTGCTTTCGCTGAAAGGGGAGACCCTCTTTACCGAAAACCTGGCATATTTCAAAGGCCGGTATCTCAAATCGGTTGATGTTTCCCGGTTTTCAAAAGGGATCTACATGCTGCGCCTTAAATCAGACCAGGGAACAACGGTGAAGAAGATAGTGGTACAGTAATACAAAAATGCAAAGTGCAAAGTGCAAAATTTTAAGTATAAACTGTAAAGGTTATATGGAAAATTGCTTCAGGGACAGTAATATCGAGGCACCTGGAGTTTGAAGTGTCAACTGCTTAATTTTCCGGGTCAACTTTAAATAAAAAAAAGCTGTCACATGCGTGGCAGCTTTTTTTATTGTGGGTGTTCCAATGAAGATCCATCAACCTTATTGGGAACAGGATGTCCTTTTTTTTGCATTTTGCATTTTGCACTTTGCACTTTGCACTTTGCATTTTGCATTCACCAGACCTTTTCTAATCCTTTTTGGTCGTATCCATCCCGAGTGGTTTATACAACGGGCAGAAGCCGATCAAACTGGTGAGGATGAAGATCCCGGCAAAGATCAAAAGAATAATGGCCAGAATTCCTGATATGACCTTTGCGAAAAATAACGCGACGATGACAACGGCAATCAGTATCCTGATCACCTTGTCAATTAAGCCCATGTTCTGTTTCATAACTTTAAATTTTGGATTTGGTTTTTATTCAATGACGAATGCAAATATATAAATAAGTAGATGACTTAATCAAAACTGAACCACGAACCGGTTGTTTTTTTGTCAGGGGTCTCATCTTTATACCTGAATTCGTTGTTATGTTTGTTATAGGTATAAGACCCGGACCATTCTGCATGATTTTCCTGAATCTGCCTGATGGCATCGGCAATAAAAAGCAATTCGCTGTCCTTCATGGTCGGATGCAGGGAGAGCCTTACCCACCCCGGTTTTTCTGATAAATCGCCTTCATCGATTTTATCGGTGATCGATTTTGACTCTTCATGACTTACATGGAGCAGGTAATGCCCGTAGGTTCCGGCGCATGCACAACCACCCCTGACCTGCACCCCAAACCGGTCGCTCAGCAGTTTAACAACCATGTTGTAATGGATATCCTCCAGGTAAAACGAAATTACCCCCAGACGGTTCCTAACCTTGTCGGCAAGGATATGTAACCCGGGAATTTTTGACAGTTCCCTGAAGGCAATATCCACAAGTTCATCTTCACGCTGGTGGATCTTTTCGACGGTCATGCAGGCTTTCAATTCAATGGCAAGTGCAGTCCTGATGGCTTGTAAAAACCCGGGGGTGCCTCCATCTTCCCTTACCTCAATATCATCGATAAATTTGTATTCTCCCCATCTGTTGGTCCATTCTACGGTTCCTCCGCCAGGCTGGTCAGGAACTTTAAGCTTGTATAGGCAGGAGTCGAAGATCAAAACCCCTGAGGCGCCGGGTCCCCCAAGGAATTTATGCGGTGAAAAGTAGATGGCATCCAGTTTTTCAAGGGGGTCGCCGGGATGCATATTGATGTCATCATAGGGGGCGGAGGCGGCATAATCGACAAATGCATGCCCGCCATATTCATGCATCAGCCTTGCCATTTGGTGAATTGGTGTGCGGATGCCGGTAACGTTCGAACATGCAGTGAAGGAACCAATCTTGTTTTGCCGGCTTTTGTATTTTTTCAATGCGTTTTCAAGGTGGGAAAGGTCGATCAGAAGATCATCACCCGGTTCAATGATCACCACCTCTGCATTGGTTTCATACCAGGAGGTTTGGTTTGAATGGTGCTCCATGTGGGTCAGGAATACAACGGGCATTTCAGTTTCATGCAGGTGATGCTGGTGCGTGGGATCCCCGCAATGTTTCATCCCGAGTATTCTTTGAAATTTTACAATTGCCCCGGTCATCCCAAAACCTGTGGTGATGATCACATCGTTTGGCCCTGCATTCACATGGTCTTTGATCTTTTTGTGCGCCAGGTGATAAGCTTCGGTCATCAATTTGCCGTTTTCACTGGTTTCCGTATGGGTATTTCCCACAAATGGGCCGATCCGGTCAATGAAGATATCTTCCAGCGGACGGTATAACCGGCCGCTGGCAACCCAATCGGCATAGATCATCTTCTGCCTCCCGTAAGGCGATGTATAACAGCAATTGTAGCCAATGGTATTTTTACGGAATTGTTCGAAATATTGTTCGGGGGTCATAAAATCATTCTTTTTCAAGATGTTAGGCATATATCTTTCCCTTCTCTTTTGCCATCCGGGCCAAGCCTTGGGATAAAAACAGGCAAAACAGGAACCGTTACCCCGATGGAAGCCCGGGGGGCCTGTTGTGCCAGTGTGGGTAAAATGCTATTAAGCCAGCCCTGGCAGACTACAAAAGTAACCAATTGAAACTATCGTTCGCCGGATAATTGAAAGGATTTGCCGATTCAGTTGAACCCGGGATCAGGTGAAAATGATCTGTGTTTGAAGTCCGCCGCACTTTTCGTAAAACTGGCCAACCGTCAGGACCTCCTTAACTCCATCCCAGAGGTCTTCCTTTTTCAGTTTAAACATATCCATTGCAAGTTTGCAGGCATAAACCTCACCACCACCGGCTTCAATCATTTCAAGGAACTCGGCAACAGGAGGGATGTCCAGTTTTTCCATCTGGCTGCGCATCATCGCTGATACACCGGCTTCCACACCCGGGATTATACCAAGCAGGGTTGGAAAGGGTAGGCCGCCCGGCATCCTCATGGCAGGGTTCCCGGTCACACCGGTATGGAGACCGTTCATGGTTTTTTTAGTAATTGCATCCAGCCCGAAAAAGGTGAAAAACAATTTCGTTTCAATGCCTTCCATAACCGCGCCATTGCCCATTACCAGGGTTGCATACACATCCTCGATGGTGCCTTTTGCACAGATAATACAAACTTTTTTCAAAGGAAATTCTTCGTTAATCATAACTGTTGTTTTAATAGGGTCGGAATAATGAATAATGCTTTAGAGGTCAGACGCAGGAAGCCGGTTTCGGAATCCCGGCTATTTTAGCGGCTTTCTTCATGGGTGCTCCGGGGAATAAACCATAAAAGCCTTTGATATCGATGATCCCTGAATTTCCCACCGAACGGATGGTAAGTGCCTCGCCCTTGGCAAACCGTTCTCTCAGGAAGTCAAGAATGGCCGAATGCTTGTCGGTCAGCTGGATTCCTTCTTCTTGCGCAATTTCGATTGCAATTTCTTTGTTCCATTGTGCAGGATTCGTGAAATAACCCTCTTCATTGACGTCGACGGGTACACCTGCGAAAATTTTCTGTGCCATATTCGTTAAGGATTTGAAGATTTTGAAATTATTGGTTTAAAATTTGAATATTTGAATTGTGGAAGGTTTGTTACCAGTTCTGTCCAGTCCGGTGGACCGGTGCAAATCGTATATCCTTAATTTTCCCGGTTAATGGCCTGAACCAGCCTGAGTGCATAAGAGAGTGATTTTCGCACCTCCGGCGAATTCATCTGTTTCAGGATGCCGAAAAGCGACCTGTTGTCGAGCTTGTCGTCCATTTTAACCTCGGAAATTGCTTTCGTGGTGCGGTTTATTGCTGTAATGAGCTCTGGCTGTGTAAGGTTGCGCATGATCCCGACAATATTTTCAAGGTTTGCCTGCAGGTTTCTCATGTCATCGGCTGTAAAATCCTGGATAAATTTATCCAAAAATTTCATCATCCCGTTTGCGAAAACAAAATAGCCCTTCTGGTCGAGCTCATTCATTTTATTTACCGCATCCAGTCCAACCTGGTGTAACACCGGCGATATGTCCTTCATGAAGTCCCTGGCGCTTTCAACCATTTCGAGCATCTCCCGGAATGTGCCGATGTTCTGAAGGATCCTGATCAGGAGCATGGGTACGCCGCTCTGGTCAAAATCAACCTGCGATTTATCGAGCATCACCACAGTCTCCTTGAAGGCATCCCTGGCAACGATACTTAGGTCGGACACAAGGTCGTCAAATTCTTCCCGATTCCGTTTCTGCAGCTCAACACTCTCGAGGATCAGGTCGAGTTTATGGTTGAGTTCGGAAATCTGTTCCTGGATATTTTTTTCTGTCATGGCCCTGAACATTACATTTTTTTACCTGCCATCGTCATCTTCGAGTCGATGGGCATCTCCATGCCTTTCAGCAGGATATGCCAGTATATCCAGCGGAACATCAGTTTTCCGTAAT